>JAAWSH010000005.1 GCA_022801475.1 Acutalibacter sp.
TACCACGCTGGACTCCATCGGAATGGCAGCGAGCTTTGACACTCCCCCCGGCCAAAGCCCCCGCCAATTTTGCCCAGGGGCAGCATGTCGCAGTCTGGGTAGCAGCCAGGGGCAATGTGGTCCTGCCAGATCTCGCACCGGGGGAACATCTCTTTCAGGTCCTGCCAGTTGTCCCAGAAATCGTCGGTAATGCGCCACATATTGGCATACCTCTTATAATGCCAGCTCTTTTGAATAATGGCCGGCCCTGGGGAAAGGGACAGCACAATCTCCCGCCCGGACTTGAGAATGGCCCGGTGGAGCATCTCAATTTCATGGCGGCGCTCATAGCCCTTTTCGCTGTGGTTCACCAGGTTGTCTGTGTTGCAGATGTCGTCGCATTTGATAAAGTCCACCCCCCAAGAGGCGTACAGCTCTATGATAGAGTCATAGTAAGCCTGGCCTTCCGGGCAGTCGCGCACCCCATACATGTCCGGGTTCCAGCGGCAGACCGAGTTTGGCTCCGCCACCATGTCCGCGGTGGTATCCGTGCCCAGAATCTTGGTGTGCTGGTGGGCTGCCTGGCGGGGGATGCCCCGCATCATATGAATGCCGAACTTCAGCCCCAGGCTGTGGATGTAGTCCGCCAAGGGCTTAAAGCCCTGTCCGCCCGCGGCGGAGGGGTAGCGCTCGGGGTCTGGCAGCAGCCGGGAATAGGGGTCCATCTCCACTGGGGCAAAGGGAATGTACTGGAACTTGTCCCGCATGGAGCCCGCCCTGTGGGCGTACCACTGGATGTCAATGACCACGTACTCCCAGCCAAAGGGCTTCAGCTTTTGGGCCAAAACCTCCGCGTTGGCCCGCACCTGGGCCTCGTTCACGGTGGTGTCGTAATAATCGTAGCTGTTCCACCCCATGGGCGGGGTGGGGGCAAAGGCGTTTTTGTCCATAAGGATTCTCCTATCAGGATAATTTGCAGCCAAGGGCCAAAGGCCCCAGGGGCTGGTATGTTTATTGTAGCACCTTCGAGACCTGGGGACAAGCGGCAAAGCGGAAATTTTTTTAGGGGGGAGCGGCGGGGTCTTTGGGGGCGCTGGTCCCCAGGGGCCATTCCCAGCCGCTGCCCCTGGCAAGGCAAAACCGCCCAAGCCGCTCCTTGTACAAGACCCACGGAATACCCGGCAAAACTTTGGTGATTTCCCCATGAAGCTTTTCCCTGGGAACTATGCTATAATAACTAAGAATGTTTATTATGTGAAAGTATATGGTTTACTGCCGCGCCATCAAGGCGCAATTTATCTATGGGAAGGATGGGATCGTATTTATGGCGGGAAAGCTCTCCGCACTGTTTGAAGCACAAGATATGACCATAGGCAGCCCCTCCCGAAACCTCATTCGGTTCTCGGTGCCGCTGCTCATTGGCAACATGGCCCAGCAGCTGTACAGCACAGTAGACTCTATTGTGGTGGGCCACTATGTGGGGGACGGGGCCCTGGCGGCCATTGGGGCCAGCGGCCCGGTGCTCAACCTTTTGCTGGTGCTGTTTATGGGCGTCTCGGTGGGGGCCAGCGTCATGGCCTCGCAGTATTTTGGCGCCAAAGAAAAGGACAACCTCTCCCACACCATTGGCACCACCATTACGGCCACCTTTGTCACCTCGGTCATTATCATGATCCTAGGGCCGCTAATCACCTCGCCCATTATGGGCCTACTGCAAACCCCGGAGGACATCTACCAAATGGCCTGCGAGTACCTGGTCATCCTCTTTGCGGGCATCATTGGCTCCGCCTACTACAATATCATCTCCGGCGTGCTCCGGGGCCTGGGAGATTCCATCATGCCCCTGGTATTCCTTCTGGTGGCCTGCGGGCTGAACATTGGCCTGGACGTGTGGTTTGTGGCCGGGTTTCAGTGGGGGGTGGCCGGCGTGGCCTGGGCCACCATTATCGCCCAGCTTATTTCCGGGCTCCTGTGCCTCTGGCGGCTTTTAAAGATGAAAGACCTGTTCACCCTTACCTGGCGGGGGCTGTGGCCAAAGGCCTTTTTTGTGAAGAAGCTGGCCATGCTGGGCCTGCCCAGCGGCCTGACTCAGGCCATCTTCTCCCTGGCCATGATCATCGTCCAGTCCCTGACCAACTCCTTTGGCACCTACGTGCTGGCGGCCAACACCGCCGTGATGCGGGTGGACGGCTTTGCCATGATGCCAAACTTCACCTTTGGCACCGCTATGACTACATACACGGGCCAAAACATGGGCGCCGGCCGGCTGGACCGCACGGAAAAGGGCGCGAAATCTGGTATGATTATGGGCCTGGGGGTCTCGGTGGTGCTGGTGGGGCTCATCCTGCTGTTTGGCCGCTACCTGCTGATCCTCTTTACCGACACCCCGGAGGTCATTGACCTGGGGGTACGAATGCTGCGCACCCTGGCCCTGGGCTACATTGCCATGGCCGTTACCCAAATCCTCTCCGGCGTGATGCGGGGCGCGGGCGACACCATGACCCCCATGTGGATCTCCCTTATCACCACTGTGGCGGTGCGGGTGCCCGTGGCCTATGGCCTGGAGTTCCTCACCCGGCCCCAGGGCGGGGCCATGGGCTCCGGCACCCCGGACCCGCTGTTCCTCTCCCTGCTGATCTCCTGGGTGGTGGGCGCGCTGCTGACCACCATTGCCTACCTGCGGGGCGGCTGGAAAAAGAAGGCCATCACCACCGCGGGCAAAGGAGAAAAATAAAGCAAAAGCCTTGAGGAGGTCCCCAATGAAATCCTATATCATTCATCTGCTGCGGGCCATGCCCAGCCAAGGAGTGCTGGAGGGCCGCTATGTGGGCCGAGGACAGTCGCCCCTGCCCATGGAGTGTGTCTCCCAGCTGGTACGGCTGAAAAAGGAGTTCCGCTACCCCCAGGCAGAGGCCTTTTTCGCCAGCCCCGCCCTGGCCTGTGTGGACAGCCTAAAGGTCTTGTACCCCCACCAGGAGCCCGAGGTGGTGCTGGAGCTGGCCGAGTGCGACTTTGGCCAGTGGGAGGGCAAAACCGCCGCCGACCTGCAAGACGACCCCCGCTTTGCCCAATGGCTGGCCGGAAAGGCCGCGCCCCCAGAAGGCGAAAGCGGCCAGGTGTTCTTTCAGCGGGTGTGCAGGGGCTTTCAGGCCCTTGTGCAGCACCTGATGGCCCAGGGAACCACCCAGGCGGTGCTGGTCACCCACGGGGGCGTGCTCACCTCTGTGCTGGCGGCCTTTGGCCTGCCCCAGGCCCAGCCCCAGGACTGGACGTGCGACCCAGGCTTTGGCTACTCGGTACGTATTACCCCGGGCCTGTGGATGCGGGAGCCGGTGATGGAGGTGTTCGATCAGGTCCCGGGCGGGGGAGAGTAGAAAAAAGCCTGGGGCAAGACCGTGGAAGCCGCAGACGCCTGCTTTCTGGCACCGGCAGATTCTCAAAAAGTCCCGGCAATATCAAAAGCGGAAGCCCTTCTGGCCCAGGCCAGGAGCTTCCGCTTTTTCTGTTTTCCGGCCCCGCCTACTGGGCCAAAACCTCCACTGTCTCTATCCCATAATACTTGTACACCGCCACAGTGTCTTTGCCAATACGTTCGCCGGGCACGGCTGGCAGCACTGCCGGGGGGCAGGCCGCTGTCAGGGTGGCCGCCACCTTTCCCGCCGCTTCCTCCACGGGCGTCTGGCGGCTGGGCAAAAACAGCGCCCGCCGCACCGGCAGCACCCGCTCCGGCAGGGTAAAGGCGGGCAGCGCCCCAGGCAGCGCCGCGTTTGGCTTTATGCCAAGCAGGGCCTGCTCCAGCCGGGCCAGGTCCTCCTTCGAGGTCCCGGCAGAGGGCATAAGCACCAAATAGTCCCGGTCCGCATACTCGTGGACCACCCCCTGGCGGTTCAGGGCCTCCCCCAGGGCCGTGCCGGTCAGGCCAAAGTCTTTGGCGTCCAGGGTCAGCTTTAGGGGCTCGTCCCCTGTAAAGCGCCAGCCCCTTTGCTCCAGCCGGTGTTTTAGGGCCGCCACCCGCTGGATGATCTCCGCCAGCCGCTGGGGGTAGTCCCCGGCCAGGGCCCGGTTGGCCTGGTCCAGAGACCGCAAAATTAGGTACGAGGGGCTGGTGGAGCCAAAGAGCCCCATTGCCTCCCGGGCTCTTTCAAAGAACCGCTCCGGCGCGCCCCGGGCAATATGCAGGTAGGCCCCGCCGGTAAGCACTGGCAGGGTCTTGTGGGCACTGTCGCAGCACAGAACCGCCCCCTGGTCCAGGGGGTGGCAGGGCTGGGGCAGAAAGCGCAGGTAGGCCCCGTGGGCGTTGTCCACCAGCAGGGGCACGCCCTTTTCCCGGGCCAGCCGCCCCAGGGGGGCCAGGTCCACGCAATGGCCCAGATAGTCCGGGCTGGTCACGTACAGGGCGGCGGCGTCCGGCTCGGCCAGCAGGGCCCGCTCCACCTGGCCGGGGGTCACAGGGCAGCGGCAAAGGCTGTAGGCCTCCTCCTGGGGGCAGAGCCAGTGGATGTCAAAGTCCAGCAGGGCGGCGGCGGTGAGAAAAGATTTATGGGCGTTGCGCCCAGCCACCACCACCGGGCGGGCCCCGGGGCGGCGCTCATAAAAAGCCAAAAGGGCCAGGTACAGCATGGCCCGCACGCACTGGGAAGAGCCCCCGGTGGAATAAAGGGTGGCCCCTGCGCCAAACAGGGCGGCGGCGTTTTCCTCGCTCTCCCGGATGATGCCCTGGGGGTGGTACAGGTCGTCCGCGCCGGCAATCTCGGTCAGGTCCAGGGCCTGGACGCACCTGTCAAGGGCTGGACTATGTTCCCCGCTCAAGGCAGAGCTTTCAGCCCTCCCCTTGTGCCCAGGCATGTGCAGCCGGACCGCCCCAGACTGGGCGTAGGCCTCTAGAAAGTCGCAGATGGGGGTGTTCATCCCTTTGCCTCTTCCTCCGCCAGCTCCGCCTCGGCGGCCTTTAGCATAATGGCGCACTCCATCCGCTTTTTGAACAGGTCGCAGCCATAGGAATACACCCCGCTGATAGCCCCTGTAGCGTGGTAGGCGTTGGCCGCGCAGCCCCCAGAGCAGTACAGCTTGGCCCAGCAGTCCCGGCAGTCGGGGCGGGCGTACACGTTGCAGCGGCGGAACTCCTCTTGCACGGCGGGGTTGGTGACCCCCTCGTACACGCTGCCCAGCCGGAACTTCTCGTCCCCCACAAACTGATGGCAGGGGTACAGGTCTCCCCAGGGGGTGACGGCCATGTACTCGGTGCCGGAGCCGCAGCCAGAGATGCGCTTGTACACACAGGGCCCGCCCTCCAGGTCTATCATATAGTGGTAGAAGGTAAAGGGCCTGCCCTCTTTGCGGCGGCGCAGCATTTTTTCGGCCAGCTTCTCATACTGCTCCATCACCACAGCCTTGTCCTCTTCGGTCAGGGCCGCAGGGTCGTCCGGGGCGCAGACCACGGGCTCCATGCTCAGCTGGTCAAAGCCCAGGTCCAGCATGGCCTCAATATCCTGGAGAAAGTCCGGGTTCCAGTGGGTAAAGGTGCCCCGCATATAGTAGCTCTTCTTCCCCCGGGCCGCCACCAGGCGCTGGAACTTGGGCACAATCTGGTCATAGCTGCCCCGGCCCGCGTAGTCCACCCGAAAGCGGTCGTGGACCTCTTTGCGGCCGTCCAGGCTAAGCACCACGTTGGACATCTCCCGGTTGGCAAAGTCTATGACCTCGTCGTCAATGAGCATCCCGTTGGTGGTCAGGGTAAAGCGGAAGTTCTTGCCCGCGTCCTTCTCCACTTTCCGGGCGTAGCGCACCAGGTCCTTTACCACGTCCCAGTTCATCAGGGGTTCGCCGCCGAAGAAATCCACCTCCAGGTTCCGGCGGGTGCCGGAGTTCTCAATGAGGAAGTCCAGGGCCCGGCGGCCCACCTCAAAGGACATCAGGGCCCGCTCCCCGTGGAACTTGCCCTGGGAGGCAAAGCAGTAGGCGCAGTTCAGGTTGCAGGTGTGGGCCACGTGCAGGCACAGGGCCTTCACCACGCTGCCGCTGTGGGTCTTAAAGTCCCCGGCCATAGGCTCAAAGGTATCTGGGGTAAAGAGCTGGCCGTTCCGCTCCAGCTGGGCCACGGCGTCCAGGCAGGCCTCCACCTGGCCGCGGGTAACACGGTCCCGGTGCTTTTCCAGAACCAGGGGGATCAGCTCCTCCCGGGGTTTTTCCTTATAGAACGCGATGATGTCATAGGCGGCGGGGTCCACCACGTGAATGGCGCCAGAGCAGGTATCCAGGACGATGTTGTAGCCGCCCAGTTTGTATTGATGTACCATAGGAGAGAGTCCTTTCCGAGAGTAATGTGGATGCGGGGATAAAGGGGAAAACGCTTTTTCCCCGGTCCGGTAACGAAAAAGTGCCGCCCATCCCGGCGGCACCCAGACAAACGGCCCTTTATTTGCGCTCTTTGTTTTCACACTGCTGGTTGGCAATGCCGCAGCTGGTCTTGCAGGCGGACTGGCAAGAGGTCTGGCATTCGCCGCAGCCGCCGTTTTTGGCGCTCTCGCACAGGTTGCGGGTTTTTAGGGTCTTGATCATTTCCATGGGTATATCCCTCCCGTTTCAGACGCCCGGGCGGGCGCTGGTTTTTTCTTTATTGTAGCATAAGCCGCCCGCCTTGTCAAGCAAAAGGCCCCGCTGCCGGGGCTTTTCCCTATTCACCAAATCTTGTCCTTATGAGTACAATATAGTAAACACACTTGAAAATCGGTATGTACCAATTTTCAAGCTGGGCGGCTACGCCGCCTGGTTCATAAAGAGGTATTCTACCGCTTTTGAACTGTGCTAACTATAGTTAACAAGCGGCAGCGCCGCAAAATTTTCGGCTAAGGCCTTAAGGGACGTCTTTTTCGTCCTATCCCGGGCTTTCGCTGGTCAATCCCCAGCTTGCCGGCGCTCAACCGGCGCCATCTGACAAAAAACTTGACCGCGCGGGCATTTGCCCGGCATTGCCTTAACCTAATAATTTCTCTGTGGAAGTTTTTCCTTTGGGATGATTAAACTTCCAGTTTGCGGACAAAATAAAGGTATCACAAAAACCAGTGGCATAGGGAGGAAGGATTTTCCATGAACGTGCGCAGAGGAGATATTTATTATGCTGATCTTAGCCCCGTGGTGGGGTCCGAGCAGGGCGGGGTGCGGCCCGTGCTGATTATACAAAATGACGTGGGCAACAAGTTCAGCCCCACGGTAATCGCCGCAGCCATTACCAGCCAGCACGACAAGGCAAACCTGCCCACCCACATTGAGGTGGACGCCCAGGGCAGCGGGCTGATCAAAGACTCGGTGGTGCTTTTAGAGCAGGTGCGGACCTTGGATAAGCACCGGCTGCGGGAAAAAATGGGCAAGCTGGACCCGGATTCTATGGACCGGGTAAATCAGGCGCTTTCTATCAGCTTTGGGCTGGGGCCTACATACTAGGCCCCGGTCCACCTTAAAGCCTGTTTGAAACCTGGAGAAACCCCTGGACCTTTGGCCAGAAACCAGGGGTTTAGAGAAACGAGCGCAAGAAGGAATCCGTTTCTGGTAAAGACAGACCGTTTTTCAGAGTGTCCAAACAGGCTCCAGCACAGAGGGGGCGCTTTCTAGCTTAGAGAGCGCCCCCTCCCCTTTTGACCAGCCCGCTGTGGTTTCCCCCACTGGGCGCTCAGGTTTTGGCCGCTCCATACCAGGTGTCTGGGCCTTGCGCTCCTTTACTCGATATGCTATAATGTTTGATTGATACGGACTTAATTTTTCCTTGAGGAGGCGCAATAAAATTGAAAAAAACCATCTTATCCGCCGTGGTCCTGCTGGCTTTTTCCCTGCTGCCGGCCACAGCCCTGGCCGCGCCAGAGCCAGACGCTCCTGTAGAGGCCTGGGAGGCGGAGCCCACCGCCGGGCCGGAAGAAGCGGACGCCGGACTGGATATGGACGCCATGGCGGATGCTGACGTGGACCCGGTCTTTGACCTGCCCGCCGACCCTGAGCCCAGCCCCACCCCCGCCCCAGAGCAAGAGCCCCTTTCCCCCGGCCTAGAGACAACCGCGCACCCGGCCTATATCCGGGGCAGCAATGACATGTTCCGTCCCGGCGGAACCTTGACCCGGGCGGAAATTTGCAGCCTGGTGTACTCTCTTTTAGAGGCCCCGCCTCCAGAGGACGGTACGGACCTGTCCTTTACGGATGTGTCCCCCAAGGCCTGGTACTATAAATACGTCATGCCCCTGGCTAAGATGGGCGCGGTGGAGGGCTTTGCGGACGGCTCCTTTAAACCCGCCAAACATGTCACCCGGGGCGAGCTGGTGCAGGTGCTGTGCCGCTTTTTTGAAAAGCCCGAGGGCCCAGGCCTCACCTTTACCGACGTACCCCAGGACCACCCCGCCTATGAGGCCATTACAAAGGCCTCTGCCATGGGCTGGCTGACCGGTTACGCAGACGGCAGCTTCCGGCCGGACAACACCATTAGCCGGGCCGAAGCCGTGGCCCTGGTGAACCGCGCCCTGGGCCGCCGGGCAGACCAGGACCTGCTGGACTATGACGGAAAGGTCTTTCTTTACCTGGACCTGCCCTTTAACCACTGGGCCTACTACGACGTAATGGAGGCCTCGCTGCCCCACACGCCGGACGTGTTTACCCAAGAGACTGCGGAAGGCCCCCGGCTGCTGGAAAACTGGGACTACTACACCGTGCCGGAGGCCGCCCACAAGCCCGGGTACCATTTGATAGACGGCGAGCTGTACTGCATGGGAGAGGACGGCCAGTGGGTGTACAACCAGACCATTGGCGTACTCCGCTTTAACGAAAAAGGCATGTACACCACCGGCAACGCGGAACTGGACCAGCGGCTGACCCAGCTGGTAAAGGAAAAAACCGTGGCAGGCGACAGCAACCTGGCCAACTTTAAGCGCCTGCACCTAAACCTGTGCAATAACTATACCTACCGGGCCGGCAGCTACCTGAAGGACGGCCAAACCGGCTGGGAACCCCAGATGGCCCTGGAAATGCTGAAAAACGGCAAGGGCAACTGCTACCGCTTCGCGGGCCTGGAGACCATGATGGCCCGGAAGATGGGCTTTCAGGCCAAGGGCATGTCCGGAGACGTTAATACGGGCAATGGATACGTTCCCCACGGATGGTGCCAGGTGGAACAGGACGGAAAAACGCTGATGTGCGACCCAGAGCTGCAATACGTGCGCGGTGATTGGGACTTGTTCCTAAAAGACTACCGTTTGGTTTACCCCCGGTACATGATACAAGGAAAGCGCCTGTAAAAAGAAGCGCGCCTCTTTGATGGATATACAAGCGCCAGCGGCCCCAGGCTGCCGGCGCTGCTTTTTTTGAGCCTGTTCAGGGCGTGCGTGGATTGCGGCGTCAGATTTTTTGCCAGAGTGCCCAAATGGAGCGCCGCCAACCAGACCATAAATGGTCTTGGGATTCGGCAGGGGAAAGCTGGGCGCTATGGCGGAAAACACGCCGGCTGGCCATGTGCGAACAGATGCTAAACAGGCTCTTAAAGCCAGGGAAGCGCCCCATGCACTTCGACAATAAATACACGGTATGGGCTTTCTTGCGACGAGTTTCGGGTTTACATTCCAGGAAACATATGGTATAATATCTAAGATTATATATGGGGGAGGCTGGCTTTGATGAATGAACGCCGCAGAAAGCTATTCATTCGGGTGGTGGCGGGGCTTTTGGCTCTTTTGATGCTGGCCACTGTTTTTTCCGTGCTGCTGTTTCGGTAGCGTTTACCGGTATCCCGGCAGTGGGCCGGGACAGAATGGGGGAGGTTGGTTTAATTGTTCACCTTTTGGGCCACTATAAAGAGAAATGCATTTTCCCAGCGAATGTGGCGGGCTTTGGGCTCGTTTGAAACCAGATTCTAAAACAGGCCCCTGGATAGAGAAAATATTGTTTTGGAGGATATTATGGAAAACAAAGGAAAATTTTATATTACCACGGCCATTGCCTATACCTCTGGCAAACCCCACATTGGCAATGTGTCCGACCCGGTGCTGGCAGACTGCATTGCCCGCTTTAAGCGCATGCAGGGCTATGACGTGTACTTTCAAACCGGCACCGACGAGCACGGCAAAAAGAACGAGCAGAAGGCCCGGGCCGCTGGCATTAGCCCAAAGGAATTTGTAGACAAAACCGCCGCCCAGGTAAAGGAGCAGTTTGACCTGATGAACCTCTCCTATGACCACTTTATCCGCACCACGGACGACTACCACGAAAAAGAGGTTCAGCGCATTTTTAAAAAGCTGTACGACCAGGGAGACATCTATAAAGGCGCTTACGAAGGCCTGTACTGCGACGAATGCGAGTCTTTCCTTACCGAAAGCCAGCTGAAAGACGGAAAATGCCCGGACTGCGGCCGGGAGGTGCGACCGGAAAAGGAAGAGGCGTACTTCTTTAAGATGAGCAAATACGCCCAGCGGCTGATTGACCATATCAACAGCCACCCAGAGTTTATTCAGCCGGTCTCCCGCCGCAATGAGATGATGAACAATTTCCTGCTGCCCGGCCTACAGGACCTGTGCGTGTCCAGAACCTCTATCAAGTGGGGGGTGCGGGTGGACTTTGACCCCCAGCATGTGGTCTATGTGTGGCTGGACGCCCTGACCAACTACATCACTGGTATTGGCTACCACTGCGGGGAAGAGAGCGGCCCCTTATTTAAAGAGTACTGGCCCGCCGCCCTGCACGTGATTGGCAAGGACATCACCCGCTTCCACACCATCTACTGGCCCATCTTCCTCATGGCCCTGGGCCTGCCCCTGCCAAAGCAGGTGTTTGGCCACCCCTGGCTGATGATGGACGGCGGCAAAATGAGCAAGTCTGCGGGCAACGTGATGTATGCCGACGACCTGGTGGATGTGTTTGACGTGGACGCGGTGCGGTACTTTATCCTGCGGGAGCTGCCCTTTGAAAACGACGGAAACATTACCTGGGAGCTGATCAACGAGCGCACCAACGGCGACCTGGCCAATGTGCTAGGCAACCTGGTGAACCGGACCATCTCCATGGTAAACCGCTACTTTGACGGCAAGGTGGAAAACTTTGGCATCACCGCCCCAGAGGACCAGGCCCTACAGGACTTTACCGCCGCCTGCCGGGACAAGGTGGCAGCCAAAATGGACCAGCTGCACATAGCGGACGCCCTGGCCGAGGTGATGAACCTCTTTAAGCGCTGCAATAAATATATTGACGAAACCGCCCCCTGGGTGCTGGGCAAAGACCCCTTTAAAAAGGGCCGGCTAAGCACCGTGCTGTACCGCCTGGTGGATTCCATTGCCACTGGGGCCACTTTGCTGTTCCCCTTCCTGCCAGAGACCAGCGCCTCCATTCTCTTGCAGCTGGGCACTGTGCCCCTGCCCTGGAACCGGCTGGACAAAACCGGCAATTACCCGGAAAGCGGCGGACAGGTCACCGGGTCGCCCCACATCCTGTTCGAGCGCCTTGACTTAAAGGACATCCAGGAATTTTTAGAAAAAAAACGCGCCCAGGAAAAAACGGCCCCTGAAAAAGCCCCCATGGAGGACCGGGCCGCCCTGAACCGGCAGATACAGGGCATTGCCAAGATTGGCATAGAGGATTTTGCCGCCGTGGACCTGCGCGCCGCGAAAATTCTGGAGTGCGAGCCCGTAAAACGGGCCAAAAAGCTTTTGAAGCTGACCCTGGACGACGGCACCGGCGTGGTGCGCACCGTGGCCTCTGGCATTGCCCCCTGGTACAAGCCGGAAGAGCTCACCGGCCGCCATGTGATCCTTGTCTCCAACTTAAAGCCCGCCATCCTGTGCGGCATAGAGAGCCAGGGAATGATTTTGGCCGCGGACGTTGGAGAAAAGGATGTAAGGGTCATCTTTGCGGACGATATTCCGGCAGGCTCTAAGATACGATAAAGCCCCAGGGCTGAATAAGGAGGCGTTTCTTCTTTGCCTGTTACACAGTATTACGAAATTTACGACTCTCATGCCCACTACGACGATTCCGCCTTTGACCAAGACCGGGCCTGGATGCTGGAGAAAGACCTGCCCCTTAGCGGCGTGCGCTGCGTCATCAACATGGGCACGCGCCTTCGTTCTTGCGCCTCCACCCTGGGGCTGGCCTGGTGCAACCCCTATATTTATGGGGCAGTGGGCATTCACCCCACAGAGATTGACGATACCCTGCCGGAAAATTGGCTGGACTGCCTAAAAACCTGGCTTTTGGACCCAAAAGTTGTGGCCGTGGGGGAGATTGGCCTGGACTACCACTGGGAGGACAGCGCCCCCCGGGAGCGCCAGCGGCAGGTATTCGCCGCCCAGCTGGCCCTGGCCAATGAACTGAACCTGCCGGTATGCGTCCACGACCGGGACGCCCATGCCGACGTGCTGGAACTGCTAAAACAATACCGGCCCCAGGGGGTGGTGCACTGCTTTTCCGGCAGCGTGGAAATGGCCCGGGAGGTGCTGGACCTGGGGCTGCACATTGGCATTGGCGGAGCTGTGACCTTTAAAAACGCCCGCCGGGTGCTGGATGTAGCCCGGGAGGTCCCCCTGGACCGGCTGCTGCTGGAGACCGACGCCCCCTATATGTCTCCCGAGCCCCGCAGGGGAAAGCGAAACGACTCTGGCAATATTCCCTTTATTGCGGAAAAAATTGCCCAGCTCCGGAGCCTTAGCACCCGCCAGGTCATAGAGGCCTCCAACGCCAATATCCGGCGGCTGTTTCGCATCATTCCTCCAGTACCCCAGCCCCCGCCCCTTGTGCCGCCCATTTATTAAAGCTCGGGGCGGGCATAAGGCGGCACCGCACCAACAGCCCTTTGCTGAAAATTTACAGGAGTTAATTTTGTTATGGAAACCAGTAAGAACGACCAGCCCCTGCTGTATGGCGCCAGCGTTACATACGAGCACGGGGGAAACCTGTACATCAATATGACCAACCAGTGCCCAAACCGCTGCGACTTCTGCCTGCGGCAGCACAGCCCGGGCAGCCTATATGCCAACAACCTGTGGTATAAGGGCGGCGAGCCCGCCAAAGAGGAGATCTGGGCCCTGCTGCAGCGCCGGGACCTGCACCGCTACCCGGAGATTGTCTTTTGCGGCTATGGCGAGCCCGCCTGCCGCTGGGATGACATGATGTGGCTTTGCGACCAGATACGGGGGGATGGCTCCCACTATATCCGCATCAACACCAACGGCCTGGCCAACCTGATTACAGGCCGCAACGCGGCTCTGGACCTGGACGGCCGGGTGGACGCGGTCTCCATCAGCCTAAACGCCAGCACCCCCGAGGACTACGACAAGGTCTGCCACAGCCGTTTTGGCCTGAAGGCCCTGCCGGCGATTCTGCGGTTTACGGCCACGGCGGTGCTAAACGTGCCCCATGTGCGCATGACCGTGGTGGGCGCCATGCCAAAGGCACAGCGGGAGGCCTGCCGCCAGGTGGCGGAAAGTGTGGGCGCGGACTTTTTTGTACGGGAATATATTCCTGAATAGGGGCCAGACTAACCCCCAGAGCCTGTTTTAAGCAGCCCCCAGGCGCGGGCTCTGGAAGGAGCGTTTGGCATATGAAAAAGTGGAAAAAGAGCTTTTTGCCAATACGTGCGCTGCTGGCCGGCAGCCTGACCGCCGCCCTTGTTTTACTGGGCGCCTGCGCGGCCCCGGCGGCCCGGCAAGAGCTGGGACAGCTCCAGCGGGTAAGCCAAAAAAAGTGCATAGAGACAGTAGAGACCGGCGTGGCAAAAAACCACGCCGGTTTTTTGCGTGCGGGCTGTGTGCGCTGAATCCCCCTGGCCCCGAAAGCCGCCCCCGCATAGAAAAAAATTTTTTCATTCATTCTTACAGCGCGGGCCCGCCTGCCGGTCCGGCCAGGAGGAACCCGCCGGAGACCACTCTAGCGCCATAAACTCTTCTCAGCCCCTTTACGCTTCCCCCTTTCCCTTTTCTTCTTTTTATGGTATGATGTATTCTGGCGAATAAAAGGAGAAGCCCTTCGCACCGGCTTCTTCCAAGCGGATCAAAGAATTTTTCCCAGAGATTTACAGGTTTTGAGGTGGTAACATGTACGGTACATTTTTAGGCGGAGCGGCGGCGGTGCTCACCCTCTGCTTGTTCCAGGCCAGCGGCGTTCTGGTGGCAGCGGCCCTGCTGCCCAGAGAGAGCGCCGGGGTCCGGCTGCTGGCGGGCAGCGTGCTGGGCAGTGTGGAGATGCAGTGGTTCCCGGCCCTGGCAGCCTTTCTTTTTGGCTTCGACCTGCGGGCCCAGGCCGCGGCGGTATTGCTGGCCCTGGCCTGCGGGGCGGGCGCCCTGGCCCTGTGCCGGCGGCGGGGCAGCGGGGAGCTGGCCGGCATAAAAAATATCTATAAGTCCCTGGCCCGGCAAAGGCTCTTGTGGCTGGCCGCGGCCCTGTGGGTTTTTTTCTGCCTACTGGTGTGGCGCTCTTTCTCTTGGCGAGAGGGCCGGGTGTACAGCAGCCAGGCCACCTTTGGGGACATGTCCATGCATCTAAGCTTTATCACCAGCCTGGCCCGCCAGGGGACCTTTCCGCCCCACTATTCCCTGCTGCCCGGGGCCCGGCTTTCCTACCCCTTTCTCTCGGACAGCATTTCCTCCAGCCTATACCTGCTGGGCGCGCCCCTGCGCCTGGCCTACTGCCTGCCCATGTGGGTGGCCGGGGCCCAGGTGTTCTTTGGGGCCTGGGCCCTGCTGCGGACCCTGCTGGGCCACCGGCAGCGCTGCGCTGTGGCCTGGACGCTGTTCTTCTTTAACGGCGGGCTGGGGCTTATCTACTTTTTCCAGGAGGGCGGGCTGAACCGCATTCTGCACAGCTTTTACCAGACCCCCACCAACCTGGTAGAGGAAAACATCCGCTGGGTCAACGTGGTGGTGGACATGCTGCTGCCCCAGCGGGCCACGCTGTTTGGCTGGGCGGTGCTGTTTACGGCCCTGTACCTGCTGTACCGGGGCGTCTTTGAGGGCCAGCGGGAATATTACCTGGCTGTGGGGGTGCTGGCCGGGGCTCTGCCCATGATCCACACCCATTCTTTTCTGGCCCTGGCCCTGGTGTGCGGGGCCTGGCTAACCGGGGCCCTCTGCCAGGAGCTGGGCCTGGGGGACCGGGCGGCCCGGCTGGGCAGGCTGCTGGCTCCCCTGGGTCTGGTGGCGATGAGCCTGCTGCAAGCCATTCCCCAGGTGCGGGACGGCCAAAACGGCCTGCTGGCCTTCCTCTGCGGGGCGGTGGGCCTGTGGGGCCTGTGCCTGGTGGGGCTGGCGGTCCTCTGCTGCCGTGGTGGCCAGGGCCGGGCGCTGCTGGGGTCCTGGGGGGTGCTGCTGGGTGTCACCTGTGTGCTGGCCCTGCCCCAGCTGTTCATCTGGACCTTCCAGCAGGTCAGCGGCGGCAGTATGCTGCGGGGCCATTTCGGCTGGGTGGTGGGCCAGGACCAGTACCTGTGGTTCTACCTGAAAAATCTGGGCCTTGTGGCCGTGTTGGCCCTGGTGGGGCTGCTGGCGGCCAGCAAAGAGACCTTTTGGCGGTACTGTCCGGCTCTTGCCATCTGGTTTGTGGCCGAGTTTGTGGAGTTCCAGCCCAACGACTATGACAATAACAAACTGCTGTACGTGGGCTTTTTGTTCCTGTGCTGCGCGGCGGCGGACGGCCTGTGGGTCCTTTTAAGACGGGCGGGGCTGCTGCCCGCCCAGGAGGAAGCCCCCGCCTGCCCGGCCAAGAGGAAGGGGGAAAAAACTCGCCCCAAAAAAGAAGCCCTTCCCAAGCCCAGGCCAGCCCCCAAACGCCGCCTGGCCCAGTGCCTGTGCGCGGCGCTGGTGGGGGTGCTGTCCCTGCCCGCCCTGCTGACCATGTGCCGAGAGTGGGTGGCCAGCTACGAGCTTTTCGGCGAAGGGGCCCTGGCCCTGTGCCAGTATATAGAGGAGGAGCTGCCCCCAGACGCCGTGGTGCTTACGGACCAGCGGCATAATAACGAGGTGGTCTCCCTTACGGGCAGGAACATTGTGTGTGGGTCCTCCTCGTACCTGTTTTACCACGGGCTAAACTATGCCCCCAGCGCCCAGGCGGCCCGAGAAATGTACCAGGACCCCCAGGGAAGCCAGGCGCTTTTTGAAGAATATGGGGTAGACTACATACTGGTCAGCGACTTTGAGCAGAACAGCTATACTGTAGACCAGGCGGGGCTGGACCAGCTGTTTCCCCGGGTCTACGACGACGGTCTGCGGGTGCTGTACAGCACCCAGGAGGTGAACCCATGAGCGGCCTCTCGGACCCCCGGCAGGTGCGGGAGCTGCTGCAGCGCCACGGCATGCGGCTCTCCAAAGGACTGGGGCAGAATTTTCTCATCAACCCTGGCGTGTGCCCCCGCATGGCCCGGGAGGGGGTGGACCCTGGCTGCGGCGTGCTGGAAATCGGCCCCGGGGTGGGGGTGCTCACCTGGGAACTGGCCCAGACAGCCCAGAAGGTGGTGGCTGTGGAGCTGGACCGGCGGCTCTTCCCTATTTTGGGCGAAACTTTAAGGGACTGCCCCAACGTGGAGCTGGTCCAGGGAGACGCCATGGAGCTGGACCTAAGGCGCCTGCTGGAGGAAAAATTTGGCGGACAGAAGGTGTGCGTGTGCGCAAACCTGCCCTATTACATCACCTCGCCCCTGATTATGCGCCTGCTGGAAGGAGGCTTGCCCCTTTCCTCCATCACCGTGATGGTACAGAAAGAGGCCGCCCAGCGGCTTTGCGCCCCGCCGGGGGTGCGGGCCTGCGGGGCTGTCAGCGTGGGGGTGCATTACCGCAGCCGCCCCCGGGTGCTGTTTGGGGTGGGCAGGGGCAGCTTTTTGCCCCCGCCAAAGGTGGACTCCGCGGTGATCCGCTTTGATATGCTGGAGACCCCGGCCGTGGCGGTGCGGAACGAAAAGCTGTTCTTCCAAATAGCCCGGGGGGCCTTTGCCCAACGAAGAAAAACCGCGGCCAATTCCATCTCCGGAGCCCTGGGGGTGGAAAAGCCCCTGGTGGAGCGCGCCCTGGAAGGGGCCGGGGCCGGGCCCGGGGCCCGGGCGGAACAACTGACCCTGGAGCAGCTGGCAGCCCTGGCCAACGCATTGGCAGAGGAAATCCAGCCGGGCTAAAAAAAGCGGAGGCCAAGAAAATACGAATTCCCCCTTGCCGCACGGGGCGGCGATAGGATCTTTTCAGAAAGGAATGGGCTAATTATGACCGAACTGGAACGCAGGCTTTACAAATTTTTATTAATTGTAGACGCCGCCGCCATCCTGATTAGCATGGTGGCCGGCCCCCTTCAGCACACATCCATTGCCATTGGCACAGGGGCCTCGGCGGGGCTTATTTCCCTCTGCCTGATTCTCTACGGGCTGTATTTTTGGACCAGGCGGTAGCGGTCCGCCAGAGTTTGGGATAAACAAAAACCCCCGGGGCCCTTTTGCCTCGGAGGGTTGTTGTTTTATGATCCTTTCCGGCCCAGCACCTGGTCCAGGGTGCTCATCAGGGTGTCCACATCAATGGGCTTTGCTATGTGGCCGTCCATGCCGCTGCGCAGAGCCTCTTTTTTATCCTCCTCAAAGGCATTGGCCGTCATGGCCAAAATGGGAATGCTGGCCAGCTCTTTTTCCGGCAGGGCCCGAATGGCCTTGGCCGCCTCATAGCCATTCATGCCCGGCATCTGAATGTCCATAAGCACCAGCTGGAAATGCCCAGGCCCCGCGTTTTTCAGCATCTCCACCGCCTCCCGGCCGTTTTCCGCTGTTTCCAGGGTAAAGCCCGCCTCCTCCAGCAGCGCTGTGGCAATCTCCCGGTTCAGCTCGTTGTCCTCCGCCAGCAGAATATGCCCGGTGTTCTGCACCTGGGACCAGGAGGTGGCCTCTTCGGCCTCTTGGTCCTTGTTGACAATGGAGTGCAGGCAACCCCGCAGCTCGGAGAGGAACAGGGGCTTGCTGCAAAAAGCGGTGACCCCCGCCTCTCTGGCCTCGTCCTCTATGTCGGACCAGTCATAGGCGGTCAGCACAATAATGGGCACCTCTTTGCCCATCTCCTGGCGAACCCGGCGGGCCACCTCCACCCCGTTCATATCCGGCAGCAGCCAGTCGATAATGTATACCGAGTAGTGGTCGTCCCGCATAATAGCCTGGCGGGTGCGCAGCACAGCCTCTTTGCCGGAAAGGGTCCACTCGGCCCGCAGGCCAATCTGCTGAAGCATCCAGGAGACGCTGTCGCAGGTATTAAAGTCATCGTCCACCACCAGGGCCCGCAGCCCGCTAAGCTCGGGAATGCTCTTTGGCTCCGTATTCTCGCTGCACAGCTGGAAGGTAAAGGAGACCAGGCACTCGGTGCCCACCCCCTGGCGGCT
>JAAWSH010000006.1 GCA_022801475.1 Acutalibacter sp.
GTTTGTGTTACCGGAATTTTGCCCGCCACCCATCCGCTGGCAGAAAAAGAACTGCTGGATAAGGACGATCTCCGAACACAACGGCTGCTCCTGCTGGACCCTCAGAAGTGCCCGGACAGTTTGAACGCGATTCAGCATGAGTTGACCACGGGGAGGGCTGTTTCTGATTTGTTCATGTGCAGTTCCGCCGATGCCTGTATCACACTGGCCAAGGCCGGTTTTGGGATCGCTGTTCAGCCTGATTTCCCGCCCTTGCGGGACCCTGCCTTGGCCTATATCCCAATCAAAGGGGTGGACCTGTTGTCTTATGGCGCATACTACAAAACTGCGGCAGGGAAACCTTTGCTGAAGCTCTTTCTCCAGATAAGCAAAGAGTTTTTTCTTCCATAGAATAAGTAAACGGCAGAAAGGGACGTTGCGTGTTCAGCGTCCCTTTCTGCCTGATTGATAAATTTCCTTTATAGGTTATTAAAATGTGTGAACAGTAAATTAGCACTCTCGCGTTGACAGTGCTAAGTGACATGGCTATACTATAAGCATAAGCACAAACCAAGCACAACAATTGTGCTGCAGTCTTGAAAGGAGCAATTTTTATGTCTATGTTGACCCCCTATCTTATGGCAAAAAATATGTTCGATGAACTGGCCGAGTCCACTTTCAGCGCCAACACCCTGCGTGGCATGATGAACACGGACATCAAGGAGAGCGATCAGGGCTACGAGCTGGACATCGACCTACCCGGCGTCCACAAAGATCGCCTCTCCGCCGAGTTGAAGGACGGCTATCTCTGCATCAGTGCGGCGGTGGAGCAGACGCACAACGACAGCGTTCAGAATGAGAGGTATCTGCGCCGGGAACGCTTCATCGGTTCCTGCCGCCGCAGCTTCTATGTGGGTGAAAATGTGAAGCAGGAGGACATCCTCGCCAAATTCGAGGACGGCATCCTGCGTCTGTTTGTCCCCAAGGTAAGCCCGGTGATACAGGTGGAGCAAAAGAACCTGATTGCCATTGAGGGTTAAAAAAGACCTGGTCATGCTACAAAAAACAGCATGACCAGGTTCTTTTCCCCAAAATTGTTGTTTAACGATATCCTCCATAAATCCACGATAGACCACCCCTGACTTTCCCCTAAAAGCAAAAAAGAGTCATCACAATCCCGGATATTTCTCCGGTCGGTGATGGCTCTTTTTGTGAAAGTGTTAGTAATTTCGCTATTTTCAGCGTTTTTAGGCAAAAAGCAAGGACGATTGCCTCGATACCCATTGTATCAAAGTAATCGTCCCTACATGGTGCGGGCGACAGGACTTGAACCTGCACAGTCTCCTACCAGAACCTAAATCTGGCGCGTCTGCCAATTCCGCCACGCCCGCTTGTTTTCTCTATTATACTCCATTTCACCCAAAAGTGCAAGGTTTTTCTTTTACGGCTCTTGCTTTTTTTCGCGTTTTGGCGTATCCTTAATACTGGCAAATGCCTGGAGATGCCCTTTCAGGCATAGGCGGGGCTGCCCGTCTCCGCTGTTCCGGCCCCCTTTCTGGGCGCAGCCGGGCCTTTTGGAAGCCCTCTTGGCTTCCGGTCAGTCGAAAAATCCTGACCTTAAACAAAACTAAGGCTGCCCTGGGTCTACAGGCCTGGGTGACAGCCTCTCATTAGGAGGAAAAAATTATGCAAAACCGTCAAAATTTCCGCTCTGCCATTGTCTATCTGGCCCTGGGCGCGGTCGTTGCCGCCCTGTACGTAATCCTCACCTATGTGTCCGCTGCCTTGAACCTGGCCTATGGGCCAGTGCAGTTCCGGATCTCCGAGGCCCTTACCGTACTGCCCGTCTTTACGCCCGCCGCTGTGCCCGGCCTGGCCCTGGGATGCTTTATCTCCAACTTGGCCAGCCCTCTGGGGATAGTAGACTGGGTTTTTGGCACAGCCGCCACCCTGCTGGCTGCTTTGGGCACAGCGGCGCTGGGGCATATTCGCTATAAGGGCCTGCCCCTGCTGGCCCCCCTGCCTCCGGTTTTGGTCAACGCCCTGGTGGTGGGCCTTGAGCTGGCCTGCCTTTCCAGCGCGGGGTCCTTTGCCTGGGGAAACTTCTCTCTGGCTGCCTTTGGGGCTGGGGCCCTGTCGGTGGGCTTAGGCGAGCTAGTTGTGTGCTATGCCCTGGGCTTGCCCCTGATGATTGCCCTACAGCGCGCAGGCTTGGCGAATCTTCTGGCCCAGGCCGGGGGCCGGGAGAGTTTTTAAAGGAACCGCTGCCCCTGATCTCTACCCAAGCTTTTTCTTTCGAGGTGATTTCCCCCCATGTCTCGTTTTATCCATAAACCCCGCCGCACTACCGCGCCTGTGCGCCTTATTGTAGTCAGTTTTGTGCTGCTCATCGCCCTGGGGGCCCTGCTGCTTAGCTTGCCGGTCTCCTCGGCCACGGGCAATTTTACCAACCCCGTCTCCGCCCTGTTCACCGCCACCTCTGCCACCTGTGTTACGGGCCTGGCGGTGGAGGACACCACAGCCCACTGGTCGGTGTTTGGCCAGGTGGTGCTTCTTCTGCTCATCCAGCTGGGGGGCCTGGGGCTTTCCACCTTTGCCACGGGTTTTTCGCTTTTGGTGCACCGGCGGCTGGGCATCCGGCAGATGGTGCTTACCGGAGAGGCCTCGGGGGGAGACATGCCCGGGGCGGCCGGGCTTTTGCGGCTGATGCTGGGTTTTACCTTTACCTGTGAGCTCCTGGGGGCCGGGCTTTTGGCTCTGCGGTTTGTACCCAGCTACGGGGCCCGGGGGGCCTGGGCCGCTGTGTTTGTGGCGGTTTCCGCCTACTGCAACGCCGGGTTTGACATCTTGGGCTTTGTGCCGGGGAACTCCAGCCTTACAGCCTTTTCAGGCGACCCTCTGGTTTGCCTGACCATCTCGGGGCTCATCATCACCGGGGGCCTGGGGTTTGTGGTGGTGCGGGATATTTTTCAGTGTAAGCTGCTTTTGCCCCTGCGCCATCAGGGGGCCAAGCAGCTGAACTTTCACTCGCAGGTCTGTCTGCGGGCCACCCTAGCCCTGCTGGCTACCGGAACCCTGGGGTTTCTTTTGCTGGAGAGCAACCAGACCCTAAAGGGCATGGGCTTTGGCCAGCGGCTGAACACCGCCTTTTTTCAGTCTGTAAATACCCGCACCGCAGGGTTTGCCTCTGTAGATATTCAGGCCCAGGGGGGCTTTACCAAGCTGCTCTCTGTGGCCCTCATGTTTATTGGCGGCTGCCCGGGCTCCACAGCGGGCGGGGTAAAGACCACCACCCTGGTGGTGCTTATCATGACAGTGGCTTCCACCCTGCGGGGCAGGGACCAGGCTTCGGCTCTTGGCCACCGGTTTACCCCAGGAGTAGTATACAAGTCTCTCACTGTAGTGCTTTTGGGTCTAGGGGTGGTGTTTGCCGGGACCTGCGCCCTCATTCTGCTAAATCCCCGGCTGGCCCCCATCGACCTGTTGTACGAGGCTGCCTCTGCTTTTGGCACAGCGGGGCTTAGCGCCAGCGTAACCCCCCAGCTGGGGGTGGCCTCCCGGCTGCTCTTGTGCCTCATAATGTTCATTGGCAGGGTAGGCCCCGTATCCTTTGGGCTATCCATCCTTATGCACGCCAAGGCCTCCCCAGCCATCCTCCCCGAAGGCCGCATGCTCATCGGCTAAGCAACGCAAGCGTTGCATCTTTAGTCGCGGGGGCGTTCGCTCCGGCTCACTTGCCGGTGTTAGCTTCTAGCCGAGCCAGCACGTTTCTCTGGATGCTTCCGGCGGTGTGTGGCCTCTGTCCGCGTTGGCTAAGCTGGCGGTTTACACTGGCGAGGGCGCACAGGGCCAAAAGAAGGATGCCCGTATTGGCTAAAGAGAAACATAAAGAAGAGACAGGGGCCGTATTTAGCTAAAGCAAAAAAGGAGCCGGGTAACGCCGGAAGCGCCCAGAAGAACGCGCTGGCTCGGCTAACCGTTACCACCCAGGGAGCGCGTAGCTTTGCGCGCCTCCGCGACTAACGGTGCAGCGCTTGTGCTGCCGCGCTGGCTCGGCTAACCGTTACCGCCCGGGGAGGGCGTGGCTTTGCCCGATTCCGCGACTAACGGTGCAGCGCTTGCGCTGCTTAGTAGTACGAATAGGCCGCATTTTTTGCCGGAGACCAACAGGTGGTGCTCCTCCTTTAGTTCCAGCTGTGGGCAGCCTGCCAGGGCTTCGGCCAGCTCTCTTTTTCCCGCGGTAAGCACCACCACCCGTCCCCCGGGCTTCAGCACCTGGCAAAACGCCCCCAGCATGGCCGCGTAAAAGGCCTCCAGGGGCTGCGCTGTGTCCTTGTACAGCCCCCAGGGCGGGTCTGTGATAATGGCGTCCACGCTTCCTTGCGGCAGAGAATCCCCCAGGCACAGCGCGTCCCCTTGGGCAAAAACCAGGCCGGGCCGTTGGCCTAGCTTTTCCTGGGCCAGGGCAAGAGGCACTGGGTCCTGGTCAAAGGCCAACATTTTGGCATAGGGGAAGCGTTTGCATCGCTGGGCCGGGATGGCCCCATAGCCGCAAAAAGGGTCTAGCACCCAGTCTGTGGGCTGGGGAGCGGAGAGCCAGCACAGCATATAGGCCAACTCTGGGTGGAGCTCCCCAGGGTGCAGAAGCTTGTCATATGCCCGGTGCCGGGAGAGGCGCTTTAAAAAGTAGCCCCTTCCCTCTCGGCGGGTGAGAACCCAAAACTCGCTATCCGGCAGGCTGCGGTCCACCCGCAGGCCCGTGGCTCCGGCCAGGCGCTTTTCCAGGGCGCTCTTGGCGCCAGCGCTTAGGGCGGTCAGCTGGTTTTGGCAGCTGGTCACCAACCGAAAGCTCCGGCAGCGGGCCGGATGCTCCCCGGCGGCTTTCCAGTCAACGGGCGCGGCAGGCAGCCCCCGGGCAAACTTTTCCAGCCCGGCTTTCTCGGCTCTGGCCGGGGCGCTGTACAGCACCTGAAACAGGTTGTTAAAACAAAACAGGTTTAGGCCGCTGTAGGCCAGGGCGGTCTCAAACTCTACCGCGCCGCTTTGCAGGTCCACCAGCCGCAGGTCCTTTAGCCGCTGGGCCAAAATGCCAGCCACAATATCCTCCGCGCCGGGAATAAATGTGCCAAAATACCGCATGGCTATCCCTTTCCTCTTGAATTTTTTTATTACAAGCGATATAATATAAACAGAAAAGCCCGGGCGTATCCAGGTATAAAGTAGGCAATTTAGCCCACAAACATTAAAGGACGTGACAGCGACATGAAAAAAATACAGGAATCCGCCGAGAACTATCTGGAGACCATCCTTATTTTGCAGCAGCGAAACGGTGCAGTGCGGTCCATTGACATTGCCGCCGAGCTGGAGTTCAGCAAGCCCAGCGTTAGTGTGGCCATGAAAAACCTGCGGGAAAAAGGATGCGTCATAGTGGATGGAGACGGGTTCATCACCCTAACCGGGGAGGGGCGGCGTATTGCCGAAGGGGTGTACGAGCGGCATCTGCTATTCACCCGGTGGCTCACCTCCCTGGGGGTACCGCCAGAACTGGCTGCCGAGGACGCCTGCCGCATGGAGCACGTGGTCAGCGAAGAGACCTTTCGGGCCATTCAGCGGCACGTAGACAACACCCAGGACGCAGCGGCAGCGCAAGCGCTGCACCGTTAGTCGCAGAGGTCTCGTCTGCCGACTCGGTCGGGTCAGAACGGTCGCCACTGGCGACCTTCCCCGCGCAAAGCCGCGCGCTGC
The DNA here is from genome assembly GCA_022801475.1 of Acutalibacter sp. Lineage (GTDB taxonomy): Bacteria > Bacillota > Clostridia > Oscillospirales > Acutalibacteraceae > Acutalibacter. The sequence continues at coordinate 5,725 of JAAWSH010000006.1, forward strand.
CTGGGTGGTAATGGTTAGCATAGCCAACGCGTTCCTCTGGGCGCTTCCGGCGTGACCCGACTCCTCTTTTTTGCTTTAGCTAATATACGAGCCCCACCCTTTCAGCCCCGCCCGTCCCCTGTCCGCGCTGGCTGGGCTGGCGGTTTACACCGGCAAGTGAGCCGGAGCGAACGCCCCCGTGACATTGGATGCAACGTCACGTTGCCGCTTGCGTTGCCCGCACTGCTTTATGCCAGCGGTCCAGGTCCTGCTGGCGGCGGGCGGGATCGTAGTGGGGAGAAAAGGCGGCGTCCTCCCGCCAAAGGGCCTGCAACTCCTCTTGGCTGTCCCACACGCCTACGGTCAGCCCCGCCATCATAGCCGAGCCCAGGGCGGTGGTCTCCAGGCACTGGGGACGCAGCACCCGGCTGCCGAGAATGTCCGCCTGGTACTGCATCAAAAACTTGCTTCGAGAGGCTCCGCCGTCTACCCGCAGCTCCCTTAGGCACACGCCGCTCTCTTCCTCCATAGCTTTTACCAGGTCCCAGCTCTCCAGGGCAATGCTCTCTAGCACGGCCCGGCACAGGTGGGCACGGGTCGCGCCCCTGGTCACCCCCAGCAGGGCCCCCCGGGCATACATGTCCCAGTAGGGCGCGCCCAGACCTGTAAAGGCGGGTACAAAGCTAAGGCCCCCGGCGTCTTCTACGGTTTCGGCCAGTTGGTCGGCCTCCTGGGGCGTTTTGATAATTTCCAGCTCGTCCCGCAGCCACTGTATGGCCGAGCCCGCGTTAAAGGCGCTACCCTCTAGGGCGTAGACGGTTTTGCCCCCCAGCTTCCAGGCAATGGTGGTTAGCAGGTCCTGGGCGGCCACCGGCGTTTCCCCTGTGTTCATGAGAACAAAGCAGCCGGTGCCGTAGGTGTTCTTGGCCATACCTTTTTCAAAGCAGCACTGGCCAAACAGGGCCGCGTGCTGGTCGCCCGCCATACCGGCAATGGGAATCTCTCGCCCCAGCACGTCCGCGCCGCACATTCCCACCACCTGGCCGCACTCCACCACCTGGGGCAGGGCGGTTTCCGGAATGCCCAGCTCTTTGAGCAGGGTGGGGTCCCAGCACTGGTGGTGGATGTCAAAGAGCATGGTACGGGAGGCGTTGGACACGTCGGTGACAAAAGACCGCCCCTCGGTGAGGGAATAGGCCAGCCAGCAGTCAATGGTGCCAAAGCGCAGCCGGCCTTTTGCGGCCAGGTCCCGGGCGGCGGGGACGTTGTCCAAAATCCACTTCATTTTGGTGCCGGAAAAATAGGGGTCAATCAGCAGCCCGGTCACGTCCTTTATGTAGCCGCCCAGCCCAGCCTCACGCAGCTGTTCACACTGGCGGGCGGTGCGGCGGCACTGCCAGACAATGGCGTTGCATATAGGGATGCCGGTGGCGCTGTCCCAGGCCACAGTGGTCTCCCGCTGGTTTGTAATGCTAATGGCGGCCACGTCGCCGGGGTTTGTGCCCGCGCTGGCCATGGCCTGGCGCATGGCATAGAGGGTGGTCTGCAAAATTTGCACCGCGTCGTGCTCCACATATCCTGGTTGGGGGTAGATTTGCCGGAACTCCCGCTGGCCCATGCCAGCCACGCCCCCAAAGGCGTCGAATAAAACAGCCCGAGAGCTGGTGGTGCCCTGGTCGATGGAGAGAATATATTTTCCCACAGTCATGGTAAGTACTCCTTTACGAGGGTTTGCCCATAGTATATCAGATTTTCTCTGGGACTTCAATGTTTTTATGGGTTTCGCCAAAATAATCTCCAAAGGGGAGAAGGCCCGCAGCATGGAAAACCCTGTGGGGGGAGAGGACGCTTTTTTGAAACAAGGGAAATCTTCCCCGAAGTTCTTGTTGACAAACAGGCTGCCGGGTGATATAATAACAACGTTGATTTGCGCGAGTGCTGGAACTGGCAGACAGGCACGTTTGAGGTGCGTGTGCTTATGGCGTACGGGTTCAAGTCCCGTCTCGCGCACCATACACAGAAAGACCCCTGGAATTCCGGGGGTCTTTTGTAATGTGGTGGGGTGGTTGCTTCAGGAAGGTTTCACCTTTTTTCCGGACAGGCATATACTGAAGATAGGCCCTGGTTTATGCAAAGAGCCGGGGCTATACCATTTTTGGAGGTTATCCCAACATGGAAATGAAAATTTACTCGGGTTCCTCTGCTTCTGGAGACCGGTGCGGTTGTGGGGAGCTTCCGCCCTGTCCGCCTCCTTGTTGCCCACCTCCCTGTTGTCCACCGCCATGCCCTCCTTGTGGAGGTCCCACCGGGCCTACTGGTCCTACGGGTGCTACCGGCCCCACAGGTGCTACTGGGGCCACGGGCGCTACCGGAGCCACAGGCCGTATTGGCCCCACAGGTCCTACTGGCGCCAATGGAAACACAGGCCCCACGGGAGCCATGGGCCCTACCGGAGCCAATGGTCTGGCTGGTCCAACCGGTCCTAGAGGGGATACCGGTCCCACCGGAACGCCTGGCGTCAACGGAGCGACCGGACCCACTGGCCCTGCCGGAGCTGTGGGAGCTACAGGCCCCACCGGAGCCACAGGCGCAACGGGAGCAGACGGTGTGACGGGTCCCACTGGTCCTACAGGCGCGGCAGGAGCCACCGGTGCAGACGGAGCCACAGGTCCTACAGGTGCCACGGGCGCAACGGGAGCGGACGGCGTGACGGGCCCCACAGGCCCTACAGGCGCGGCAGGAGCCACCGGTGCGGACGGAGCCACAGGCCCCACCGGGGCCACGGGCGCAACGGGAGCGGACGGCGTGACGGGCCCCACAGGCCCTACAGGCGCGGCAGGAGCCACCGGTGCAGACGGAGCCACAGGTCCCACCGGGGCCACGGGCGCAACGGGAGCGGACGGCGTGACGGGTCCCACTGGTCCTACAGGCGCGGCGGGAGCCACCGGTGCGGACGGAGCCACAGGTCCCACCGGGGCCACGGGCGCAACGGGAGCAGACGGCGTGACGGGCCCCACTGGTCCTACAGGCGCGGCAGGAGCCACCGGAGCGGACGGAGCCACAGGTCCCACCGGTGCCACGGGCGCAACGGGAGCCGCAGGAGCGGACGGAGCAGTTGGTCCCACTGGAGCCACAGGCGCTACAGGCCCCACTGGTCCTACAGGAACTTCCGTTACGGCAACCTCTATGAGCGCTTCCAATACCACTGGGCAGAGCCTCTTAGTCATACTGGGCGGCACAGATGTGCCCCTGCCAAATGCCCAAAGCCTAGACGGTTTTACCGCCAATGGGACGAATACGGTCTTTACTGTACCAACAACCGGAACCTATTTGATCACCTATCGGATCAATGCCACGGCAGCGGTGGCCATGTCCTCACAGGTGCTTCGCAATGGCACGGCGATCCCCGGTTCGGTATTCGCGCCAACTATTGGCGTGACGGGGTATAATGCCACGGTGGTTGCCCCGTTGACGGCGGGGGACACCTTGTCGCTTCAGGTGTCCGGAGTTGCGGCCACTGTGGTGCTGCAAGGCGGCTCCGGCGCGTCTCTAACCGTGGTGCGGCTGGCCTAAATCAACAGATTCTTGTTTCCAGGAAAGCCTCTTGCTCTGTAATAGAGGCTTTCCTCCCCTTTATTTTTATATTATGTAATAGAAGAAAAGAGGAGGGGCCTATGAGCACCATCAGCCTTTGCATGATTGTCCGGGACGAGGAAGAGGTATTGGGCCGCTGCCTGGAATCCGCGGCAGGCCTGGTGGATGAAATAATCTTAGTGGACACTGGCTCAAAAGACCATACCCGGGAGATTGCCCGGCGCTTTACGGACGCTGTCTATGATTTTGCCTGGATCGACGACTTTGCGGCAGCCAGAAATTTCGCTTTTTCCCACGCTTCCTGCGAATACTGCATGTGGCTGGACGCGGACGATGTGATAGCGCCCCGGGACAGGGAAAAGTTTCTTTCTCTAAAAGAAAGCCTGGGTCCTGGCGTGGACGTGGTGATGATGCCCTATTACACAGGGTTCGATGCCCAGGGCCGGGTGACGTTCTCCTATTACCGGGAGCGAATTATACGAAACCATGCCGGAATGGTCTGGAAGGGCGCGGTGCATGAGGCGATTGAGACAAAAGGGAATGTGCGCTATGAGGACTGCGGAATTACACACCAAAAACTGCGCCCCGCTGACCCGGAGCGGAATCTGCGGATTTTTGAAAAGCAGCTGAAGCAGGGGAAAAAACTGGACCCACGCCAGCAGTATTATTATGGGCGGGAGCTGTACTACCATAAACGGTACCAAGAGGCTTTAAAAGTGCTGGCCAGCTTTTTAGAGGAGGGGCGCGGCTGGCTGGAAAATAACATAGAGGCCTGCCGCCAATGCGCCTACTGCTGGTATGCCCTGGGCCAGGAGGACAGAGCCCTGAAGGCGCTGTTTTCCAGCTTTGTCTATGATACGCCCCGGGCGGAGACCTGCTGCGACATTGGCCGGCACTTTTTTGACCGGGAGCTTTGGGCCCGGGCGGCATATTGGTATACCCGGGCTTTGGAGTGTGAGCGCCAGGACCGCCGGGGCGGCTTTGTGCTGCCAGAGGCCTACGGCTTTCTCCCGTGTATTCAGCTGTGCGTGTGCTGCAGCAGGCTGGGGCGGCAGGAGGAGGCCCGGCTCTATAACGAGCGCGCCGCGGGTTTTCAGCCAGACTCTCCCGCCGTGGCCTACAACCGGGCCTATTTTGCCAGCTTAGGGCTTGGGTAACCATCAAAAACACGGTTTTTTTGGAAAAGTTCGCGGGATGGCCTGGCGCTTTCCCGCGGGCTTTTTTGCGTAAAAGAATTTTTTTATTTCCCATCTTGACATTTATCCTCCTTTATAGTATAATAATAACATCTTATGCGGGCGTAGCTCATCTGGTAGAGCGCCACCTTGCCAAGGTGGAGGTAGCGAGTTCGAGCCTCGTCGTCCGCTCCAAGTTTTCCAAAACAGCTTTTTCATACTATACACCTCCGCCAAAACAGAGAAGTGAGAGCTTCCCTGTTTTGGTTTATCTAGAGGATGTTTTAAGGAAGTGGTGCTGGTTATGACGCAGCCCAAGGCGCTGGGCATTATCAATGAGGTGCGCAAGGCCATTGTGGGCAAGGACACCGTGGTCTGCAAAGTGCTGATGGCCATTTTGGCCGGGGGCCACGTGCTGCTGGAGGACAACCCCGGCGTGGGCAAGACCACCCTGGCCCTGGCTTTTTCCCGGGCCATGAGCATGAGCTTTACCCGCATGCAGTTTACCCCCGAGACCATGCCTGCCGACGTGGTGGGCTATACCATGTATAACCAGGAGTTCGGCCGCATGGAGTACCGCCCCGGCGCGGTGATGAACAACCTGTTTTTGGCCGACGAAATCAACCGTACCAGCGCCAAGACCCAAAGCGCCCTTTTGGAAGTAATGGAAGAGGGCCAGGTTACAGTGGACGGGGTCAGTTACCGGCTACCCACGCCCTTTGCGGTCATCGCCACCCAAAACCCCCTGGGCACTGCCGGCACCCAGCCCCTGCCCGAGTCCCAGCTGGACCGGTTTATGCTGCGGCTTAGCATTGGCTACCCGGCCGAGGACCAGGAGGTAAAAATTTTAAAGCAGACCGAAGGGGCGCGCCCGCTGGAGGGCGTGCTGCCTGCCGCCACCCTGGAAGAGGTGGAGCGGATGATTGCCGAGGCCGCCACGGTGTATATGGCGGACGACCTGTACCGCTATGTGGCCGCACTGTGCGCTGTTACCCGGGAGGACCCGGCTCTGCGGCTGGGGGCCAGCCCCCGGGCGGGAGTGGCCCTGGTGCGGGCCTGCCGGGCCTCGGCCTGGATGGGCGGGAGGGACTATGTGGTACCTGCTGACATCAACCTGCTGTTTTACGACGTAATGGGCCACCGGGTGGTGCTGGAGCCTCAGGCAAAAATGAGCGGCCAGTCAGCCCGGTCCGTATTGGAAAAAGTAGTGGGCCAGGTGCCCGCGCCCAAGCTGATATAAGGAAGGAAATAGGTTATCCGTTGGCCGGCGCCAACCGGTAGCCTTTTTTGTTGGGCAAGACGTCTTTTTAGAAATGGGAGAGGGGGATTTTTATGCTGAAAAACTGGCTGTGGTACCTGTTCCTTCTGCTGTGCACAGGGGCGTTTTTTGTGTGCTTTAATGGCTACCTGTCCATGTATGTGTTCCTTCTCTCCCTGCTTCTGCCCCCGGTTTCTCTGCTGGTTTCTCTGCCTGGTATGTTAAGGCTTCGGCTGGTCCTGGAAATTCCCGGAGAGGCGGGCCGTGCCCGTATGGCCAAAAGCATGTCTGTTTCGCTGCGCCTGCACGCGGCCACCCGCTGTGTGCTGCCCACGGGACGGGTGCGGGTGACGCTTTTTGTGGAGAACCGCTTTACCGGCGAGACCCGGCGGGAACGCCTGGAGTTTTCCTCTGGGCGGCAGGCGCTTACCCTGGCCCACTCGCTAAGCTCCAACACCTGCGGGCTGGTGACCTGCCAGCTGAAAAGGGCCTGGGCCTATGACTTGCTGGGGCTTTTTTTCCTGCCGGTACGGCTGGGGGAAGAGGCCCAGTGTCAAGCGACCGTGCTGCCCACCGTGCACGATGCCCAGCTAACCCTGGAGACCGGGGCCGCTCCCCAGGCCGAGGGGGAACGGTATTCCCTTTATAAACCGGGCGGGGACCCTTCGGAGCTGTTCGGCCTGCGGGAGTACCGCCCCGGCGACCGGCTAAGCCGCATTGACTGGAAGCTCTCTCAAAAATCCCGGGGCCTGCTGGTGCGCCAGGCCAGCCTGCCCATTACCGACCAGGTGGTGCTGCTTACGGACCTTTCCGGCGGCGGGGCAGAGGCCGACGGGGCCATGGATGTGCTGGCCACTCTGTCGGACTACCTTGCCTACCAAGAGGTGGGGCATGTGCTGGCCTTTTCCAGCGGAGAGGGCTTGGCCTGCACCCAGGCTCAGACCCCAGAGGAAGCCCGTCCGGCCATTGAGGCCATGTTGGGTTTGGTTAGCCGGAACCCCTTGCCGGATCTTTCGGTGGCAGCGCTGCCCGAGGGCGTTGCCCACCTGATCTATATTTGTTCCCAGCCGGACCCGGCCCGGCTGGGTCAGCTGCGGGAGCGGTATCCCCACGCCAGACTCACAGTGCTGCATTTTCTGCGGGCCGAAGGGGGGCTTCAGGGCGCGCAGCTGGTGCGGGTGCGCCTGGGACATATTGCGGAGGACCTGAACGGCCTGGCGCTGTAGCGCCTTAAGGCCCCAAGAAACGCCCCCTGCCCCCATCTTTCCGCCAGAAAGGAGCTCTTCCATGGACCATCCTCAAAACATCCTTTTGGACCGCCCGAAGCTTCTGCTGCCCAGCAGGCCCCAGATAGGGCGGCTGGCCTACTACTGTGTGGTGCTGCTTCTGGGCGGCTTTACCCCGTGGATCTGTTTTCTCACTGCCTTTCAGATTCAGGTGCATGGGTTCTCCCTGGCAGTGGCCGGGCTGGCAGGCTGTGGGTTTTCCATCTGGCGCAGGGCAGATTCCCGCAAGCGCTGGTGGTCCGCTACTCTGCTGGGCTGGGGGCTGTGGCTGCTGGCCGGACTGCTCCTGTTCGACCGCCTGGCCCACGGGGGTGTGCGGGTGCTGAACATCATGCTTAGCGCCTATGGCGCCAAGCTCAACTACCAGCTGCCTGCCCTAGCCCTTAGCTATACCGCTGCCGGGGCCCACCCTGACCCCGCAGCAGAGTGCACGGCCCTGATGAACCAAATTCTCTTTCCCTTCTTTTGGATCATGGGCCGGGGAATCTACAAATACAAAAGCCCCCTTAGCGCCTTTTTGCTCTCTGCGGTGGTGCTGGTTCTGCCCATGGGCTTTTCCATTTTGCCGGCGGGCTGGGCACTGGGGGCGCTGCTGCTTTTCTGGTGCCTTTTGCTGTTGACAGGGCGCGTGCTGCGGGGGCGGCAGGGACTGTTTGGCCGGGGACGCAAAGACCGTTGCGCTGTGCCCGGCGAGGCCTGCGCGGGGCCCGGGGCCTTGCTGCTGGTACCCATTTTGGCAGTGTGCATGGTGGGGCTGTATTTAGCCTACCCCCCAGAAGGCTACAGCCGCCCTGCCCTGGTGAACGAAATGCGTTCTGGCGTTGAGCACGGCTTTGGGCTTTCGGCCCACCTGCGGGGGGGCCAGGGCAATGGGAACAGCCAGGTGAACCTAAACACCATGGGGGGCCGCAGCTACACAAGCGAAACCGTGCTGCGGGTGAAGTTTGACTGGGAGGCAGAGGACCGTGTGCTTTCAGAGGGGAAAAAAGAGGTGGAAGCCCTTCTGGACCAATGGGGCGTGCCCCACAAGGAGTATCTGAAGAGCTTTGTGGGCAGCGTGTACACAGGACACAGCTGGGAGAGCTTGGACCCAGAGGCCCAGCGGGAACTAAAGGACCTGGGGCTGAATGTGCAGACCCTGCCCGCTGGCTACAAACGGCTGCTGAACCTGGCGGAATTCGGCGTGGACCTTCCCCTAAGCTTCCAGCTTTCAGTGGAAAACGTGGGCGCCAACCCCCGCTGCGTGTACATCCCCTACACGCTGGATACCCCCGACGCCCGGCTGGGGCAGTTGGGCATTCAGCGGGTGGACGATGGTTTTGCCAAGTCGGGTTCTCTGCTGGCCGGCACCCGAGAGTACCAGGTGGAGGGCTTTCCCAGTTTGGGGGGCGTCGGCTATTATACCCGGGTGGTGGAAAAGCTCTCCTCTATGAACTTGAACAGTAGCCAGACGGTCCAGGTGGTTGTCCCAGATGGGGAAGGGAACCTGGTGCGCAATTCTATAAGCAACTATGACTTGGTGTATGAGCTGGAGAGCAGCTTTAACGCCCAGCTGGACGCCGGGGGCCCCCAGTGGGATGAGGATCAGTGGAAGTTGGAAGAGGACCTCTCCGGCGTACTGGGGGATGAAGCCGCCGCCCTGCTGGGTCAGGTAGAGGACTACACGGAATTTGTCTATCAGCACTATGCCCAGCTGCCGGAGGAGCTGAGCCAATACTTGACCGGCTACCGGGAGGCCATGGGCCTGGAGGGCGTCCATACTTTCGATGATGGCTATACGGCCCGCGTCCCGGTGGACCAGTTGATCACCCAGATCCAGGACCTTTTCAGCCAATACTATACCTACTCCCTCAACCCGCCCCAGCCCCCGGAGGGAGAGGACTTTGTCCGCTTCTTTTTGGAAGATTCCCGCCAGGGCTACTGCGTGCACTTTGCCACAGCGGCTGTGGCGCTGCTGCGGTCTGCCGGGTACCCGGCCCGCTACGCCGAGGGGTATGTGGCGCCCTCTACCCAAGAGGGCTGGGTGGAGGTGCCAGACTATAACGCCCACGCCTGGGTAGAGGTGTATGCCGGAGGCAGGGGCTGGGTGCCAGTGGAGGTGACCCCAGCCTCGCCAGACGCCCCGGCGGTATATGCCGACGCCACCGTGCCGGAAGAGGACAGCGCCGGAGCCCTGGCCACCCCCCGGCCCATTGAGGCAGTACCCACCCTGCCGCCCCAGGACGTTGAGCCCCAGCGTCCCCAGGACTGGGAGCCCAGCTTCCAGCCCAACACAGTGGCCACCCCCCGGCCCACCCAGAACCCCGGGGCGGCGTCCTCCACAGAAGGGGCTGTGACCATAGCTTTGGCCGGGATTTTACTGGTTTTGCTGATAGTGGGCGCGCTGGGGGGCAGGGTGCTGCGGCGGCGCCTGCGGAACCGAGCTTTTGCCCAGCCGGACCGGGACCAGGCAGCGCTGCGGGCCTATGCCTGGCTGCAAAAACTCTACCGCTGGGAGGCGCTTTGCGGCCAGCGGGAGCCCGAGCCCGCCTTTTGGAAGGAACTGGCGGAAAAGGCCCGGTTTGGCCGGGAGATGCTGGGGGAAAAGGAACTGGCCCAGCTGACGGAAGAGGTGGCCCGGCTGGAGGGCAGGCTGCGGCGGCAGCTGCCCAAAGGGCAAAAGCTGCGCTGCTGGCTGGCCGGTCTGCTGTAAGAGGGCGTTCGCAAAAAATCTCTAAAAAAACCTATTGACAATTTCTGCGGGGAGTGCTATAATAATCCTCGTTGAGGCGATAGCCCAGCAAATGGTACGCAGGTATGGCGGAATTGGCAGACGCGTATGGTTCAGGTCCATATGAGCGCAAGTTCATGCAGGTTCAAGTCCTGTTACCTGCACCAAGTAAGGATGATTGTTTTGACGCATTTTGTGTTAAGACAGTCATCTTTATTTTTGTCCAAAAGTTTAATGATGTCCCTGGGTAGGTTTTGCCAGGGCTGGCATACTATGCTTGTGCAGCGCCTTTGCGTGGATGAAAGGAGCAGTCCCCCATGAAGCTGGACCGGATGATTGGAATTCTGTCTATTTTATTGCAGCAGAAAAAGGTGACCGCCCCGTATCTGGCCCAGGTGTTCGAGGTGTCTCGCCGCACGATTAACCGGGATATAGAGGCCCTTAGCATGGCGGGTATTCCCCTGGTAACAGAAGTGGGTCCAAAGGGGGGAATCTCCATTATGGAGGGGTACAAAATAGACCGGGCCCTGCTAAGCCAGGCCGACATGCAGGCCATTTTGGCTGGGCTGCGGAGCCTAGACAGTGTCAGCGGAACCAACCGCTACGCCCAGCTGATGGAAAAGCTTTCGGCGGGCTCGGCCCAAATGCTCTCCACGCATATCCTCATTGACCTCTCCTCTTGGTACAAGGCGGACCTGGCCCCAAAAATTGAGCTGCTTCATCAGGCCATCCAGGCCGGGCGCATGGTCTCCTTTACTTACTTTGCCCCCAAGGGCCAGTCCCAGCGGCGGGTGGAGCCCTATGACCTGGTGTTTCAGTGGGCCAGCTGGTATCTGTGGAGCTGGTGCCAGGACCGGGAGGACTTTCGGCTTTTCAAGCTGGCCAGAATGACCGGCCTGGGCCTGGAAGAGCCTTTTGAAAAGCGGCGGGTTCCGCTGCCGGACCTTTCGGACCAGAGGGTGTTTCCAGAGACCTACCAGGTTAAGGCCCGGATCGCCCCGGAATACCGGTGGCGGCTGGTGGAGGAATTCGGCCCCGCCAGCTTTGTGGAGGAGCCGGAGGGGACCCTGTTGTTCTCGGCCGGGTTCACCAATCGGATGAACCTGGTGGAGTGGATCGCCTCCTTTGGCCCCGGCGCGGAGCTTTTAGAGCCAGCGGCGCTGCGGGGGGATATGCTGGCCTTTGCGGAGGGAATACGAGAAAAATATCTGGATTCATGACATACTGCTGTCGTGAATAGGGTGGTAGAATATAGGGAAAGGATTATAAGCCGCAGAACGCGGCAGGGGTCTGGGGGAAACTTGTACCCCAAAGAGAGGAGAATTACCATGCGCTATACCTGGCTGGACCAATACCTGCTGGCAAAACGGGGCGTCACCAAAGACCTGCAAGAGAGCTGGAACTGGGTTCGCTACCATGTGGGCGGCAAAATGTTCGCCGCTGTCTGTCTGGATGAAAACGACGTGCCCTACTACATCAACCTGAAGCTGGAGCCTATGGAGGGGGAATTCTACCGAAAGGAATATGAGGACGTGGTGCCCGGATACTATTCGAATAAGCAGCACTGGAATTC
>JAAWSH010000007.1 GCA_022801475.1 Acutalibacter sp.
GTGCTGCAGGAGGCCATCATGACGGCGATTATGCAAACAGCAAAGCAGAGTGCCGACGTGCTGGGTACATTAAAATTGCATATCGGCATGGGGATAGACGCCAGTGATACCGAAGATAATAGCTTGGATATCCAGATAAGGATAGCAGAAATCGATGCAGAATTCAAGACTATGCTCCAGGCCATAGCTACTGATACGGTTGAGGATTTCGATGAACAGAGGGCTACCGCGCTCATGGCTGAAAAGAATGCCTTGGAACAGCAGCTTACTCAGTTTGAAAATGCACAGCAGAATAAGGAGAATACGCAATCCCGGCTGGATGAAATTTTCACCATCCTAGAGGGGCTGGAGAATCACCCCATGGAGTATGATGACCGGCTGGTACGGCAGGTGCTGGAATGTGTGGTGGTGGAGTCCAAAGAGAAATTAAAGGTGATTTTTGCAGGAGGATTGGAAGTTGAACAAGCAATACCGACCTGATGTGAGAGTTCGGATACACCCACCAATGTGCCAAAAATATTTTTTTCGTCGTGCGTTCAAAAGGCCGCAGCGAGATTTCGCTGCGGCCTTTTTTATCTGGCAAGAAGTTTCTGCATGCAGGCGGGTCTATAAGAGCTATACCAGGGGATACGCAGCGGTCGCTTAAAATATAATATTTCTGGAAAACAGAAAGGCGGCTTATGTCAAACTGACGTTAGCCGCCTATATTCATGAAATTTAACTAGAAACTATACCCTCTACAGCCGGCTGTTCAGGGCACGGGGCGTACTTCCCAGGGCTATTTAACCCCAATCCGCATACGGTAGGAAAAGTCTATGCTAAAGGTTTCCTCTCCATAAATTTGCCAAAGGCTCTTTTGGCACTGCTCCATCTCTGCCCTTATCCGGCTGGGATCTACTTTTAGAATCGCCTGCAAGCTGCCCTGGCTTAACAAAAGATTAAAAAGCCTTTGGGCCGTACAGGGCTCTGAATGGGAGAAGAGAATCTCCCTGCAATATCTGAAATATCCGCTATTTTTTATATTGTCTAGATGTTTTGATTTGTCATACCGGACAAAAGAATCTTTTAATTCTGGGTCGTTGGCCTCTATCTGCTTCGCTCTATTATAAAGGCCCATATACGCCTTTTCCGCCTGCCATTTCGTCACAGGCGGCCAATCGCAGTCTACAGTGACAAACACTCCGTTGGGCTTTAAGATGCGGTCCACCTCATCCAGGGTTGCAGCTGGCTCCATCCAGTGAAAAGATTGAGAGCAGATGACCACATCCGCGCATACATCCGGTAAGGAGGTCGCTGTAGAATACGCCTTTATAAAGGAAATCTCTTCTCCCTCCTTTTGCTTTGCCACCCGCAGCATATCGTCGCTGGGCTCAATACCGATCACCTGTGAAGCAAGGCCTTTCCAGGAAAGGGTGGAAAGGCCGGTTCCACAGCCCAAATCTACCACCAGCCCGGGCTTCCTCTCCAGATATTGGCGGATGACCTTTATGGGATATTCTGGCATCTGCGGTCTCGCTCCTTCATAAATACCGGCGAAGCCTGTAAATCTCTCTGCGTTTTTATGTTGATCCATGCTCAACAGCTCCCTGAATCCTAAATTTTTTCATCATTCTGGTAAAAGGACTTCTTCCTTTTTGACGCTATCCCGGTCCATGGGGCCACGGCCAAAAAAGCGGCTTCATGTTTGAATCGTCTTAACACATTAGCGCCTATCAAACAAAGAGCAGAGCTGTGTTTAACGGCTCTACTCTTTGTTTGTGGCGGCGTAAGATTTTCTAATTAATCCCGGCTAATTTGTAAACTGATCATCGCTTTTGCATTGGAAATGTTATAAACGCTGGTGCGAAAACCTATCTTTTTTGGCTGATTTACAGGCTTTGACCCCGATAGTCCATCCCCCACACCGGCATTTTTCATCCAATAAATATTCACATTTGGGGTTACATCCATATTAGAGATGCCTAGATTGATTACTGTACAATTGGTAAGGCTTTCTATACGCTCGACATAATGCACCCCCTGATCCCACAGTGTTATTTAGCGTATGGAAGGGAGTGGATACTACGCCATCAACTTGTTTGGGTACCTGTACCGCATAAACAACGGGCGGATACACAACATTTGCCGCGCAGGGGGCTTATAATGCTCTCAACTACCTGGGGCACCTCTATCGAAGCATCTTCCGGGTCCTGAATGGGGTCCCAGCCGGGGAAAAGTTCGCTAAACTTTGGGGGCTCATGCCATTCCATCGTATTGTAGTCAATGCTGGCCACATAGCTTTCCTCGGTGTCTAAAACCCATTCGCCCACGCTATAGGCTACCTCGCGGCGGGCCGCCAAGATTTTTTCCCGCTGTTCTGGGCTGGCGCTATCTATATCCGAATAAGCCAACGCATAGGTTTCCGGATCAATTTCCGCGTCATTCAGCAGCTGGGGAACAGATGCGGTGGGTACTTCCGTAAAGCCCCGGCTCTTCAAACTGGCGCGTACATCCCGCTCGGCGTCGGACATTTCATTTTCCTGGGCAAACGCCACAACAGGAACCAGAGCGATGGCAAGGGCAATGACAAAGAAGGTGAGCGCTTTTTTCATTGAATGTCCCTCCTAATTATTGATGATAGAATTATTCTTGCACCGCCAACCTACAATTGAATTGTACTACAATTAAAAGAAAATGTCAATAAACTTGAAAAAATAAAAAAATTAAAAAATCATTGCATCTCCAGGTTCAGTGCCGCCTCTGTGGTTTCCTGTTCAAACTGCTTTTTATACAGTCCCGCATAGTAGCCGTCCTGTTCCATTAGCTCCGCATGGGTTCCCCGCTCAATAATTTTTCCATCCCGCACCACCAGGATCATATCCGCTTTGCGGATGGTAGAGAGCCGGTGGGCAATGAGGAACGACGTGCGTCCTGTCAGCAGGGTGGAAATGGCTTCCTGAATCAGGGCCTCGGTCTTGGTGTCAATAGAGGCGGTGGCCTCGTCCAGCACAAAGATGCGGGGGTCCGCCAGTACTGCCCGGGCAAAGGACACCAGCTGTTTCTCTCCGGTAGAGAGCTGCCCGCCGCCCTCGCCTACGTCGCTGTCATAGCCCTTTTCCATACGGGTGATAAAGTCGTGGGCGTTTACCAGTTTGGCTGCGGCGATAATTTCCTCGTCCGTGGCGTCCAGCCTGCCGTAGCGGATGTTCTCCTTGACCGAGCCGGAGAACAGGTGGGGCGTTTGTAGCACATAGCCGATGCCGCTGTGCAGCCACAGCATACTGCGTTCCCGGTAGTCCCGGCCGTCGATGAGCACCCGGCCCCCAGTGGGCTCAAAGAACCGGCAGGCCAGGTTCACCAGGGTGGATTTTCCCGCGCCAGTCTCACCCACAATGGCCACGGTAGAGCCCGCGGGCACATCCAGGCTAAAGTGCTCCAGCACATTCTCGGTGCCGTCCGGGTAGCGGAAAGTCACATCCTCAAAGGTGACCCGGCCTTCTAGGGGCTCCCAGTTCTCCCGTTTGGGCTCCAGAGAGGTGCCGTACTTTTCCACCACCTCCTGGGTGTCTGTAATCTGGGGCTTCAGCTCCAGCAGTTCGGTGATCCGCTCCACACTGGCCTGCTTGGCCACCAGCTGGGTGACTACATAGGCCAGGGTCTGCACAGGGTCCGAAATGCGCAGGGCGAAGTTGACGAAGATGGACAGCTCACCAATGGTAATGGCATTGTCGATGGCCATACCGCCCCCGCCCGTGATCACCAGGGACACGGCCAGGGCCGTTAAAAAGCTGATGATAGGCATATAGATGGCGTCCAGCACCACGGCCCTCACGCTGGCCCTGCGCATACTGCCGCTTACCTGGTGAAAGGCGGCGGTGTTCTTGTCCTCAATCACCAGGGTCTTAGAGGTCTTTGCCCCCGAAATTCCCTCGTTGTAGTGACGGGTGATCTCGGCGTTTACCTTCCTGGCCTCGCGGTTCGCCTTGAGGATGCGCTTCTCAAAGTAGAGGGTCACCAGGGTGATGGCGGGAACCACCGCCAGTACCAGCAGGCCCAGCCTCCAGTTGACGGCCAGCATCACCCCCATGCAGCCCAAAATATACAGCACGCAGTAAAAGCCGTCCACAATATTCCAGGTAAAGGAGCCAATGCGGTAGCAGTCGCTTACAATCCGGGACATGATGGCGCCCACGGGGTTCTGATTATAGTAAGAGAAGCTCAGGGCTTGCAGGTGGCTGAAGAGCTTTTTCCGCAGGTCCCGGGTGATCATGACCTCCATTTTCAGGGCCACCCAGCCCATTTGCAGCTCGGTAAAGGCCCGCATGAGTACCAGGCCCATATAGAGCAGGGCGTAGCCAGTAATCCCCTGGTGGGTGCCGGGGGTCACAAACCAGTCCACTGCCCAGCCGGCCATTAGGGTATAGCCCACCCCCACCCCGGCGCTGGTAAGCATGGCCAGGAACAGCAGAACCACGCCCTTCCAGTAGGGCCGGAAAAAAGGGATTATCTTGGCCCAAATCTTCAAGCTAAAATGCTGATCCTTTTGCGTTTTATTTTCTAAATTGATTTCCATATCCATCTCCTCTAAGTCCGTGGGGACGCTCTCCCCACACCCCTAAAAACTTTTACTCCAAATTCTTTCAAGGTCAACCCGGCGGACGAGACTCAGCGTCCCAAGGTTTTATCCGTATGATCCTGAGAAAAACGCGCGGGACATTTTTCCGTAGGGAGACCCTCGCCGGAGACTTCCCTGCACGGACGCCCCCGCGTCCACCCGTCCTTGTCTCTAAGGCCACCCGGTTTCCCGCTGGGTTTTTCCCGCATGCACATGTGTGCGGCCTCATAGGCCCATGGTCACGGGCTGCGGCCACAGATCCCTACCCCGCCTGGCTGCCCAGTCCTTGCATCTCGTAAATCTTCCGGTAAATGCCCTCCTGGTCCACGAGTTCTTGGTGAGAGCCCAGCTGGGCCACCCGGCCCTTGTCCAGCACCAAGATCTGGTCCGCGTTCATCAGGGTGGTGATCCGGTGGGCAATCAAAATGGTGGTGCCGTGGACGTTCTCCTTGATGGACGCCCGTATCTTTGCGTCTGTCTCCATATCCACTGCCGAGAGGGAATCGTCAAACACCTTGACCGGCGTGTCCTGCATCAGCATACGGGCAATGGCCACCCGCTGTTTCTGCCCGCCGGAGATGGTCACCCCCCGTTCGCCAATGGGGGTCTCGTACCCCTGGGCGAAGCCCTCGATGGCTTCGTCGATCACCGCCATACGGGCATAGCGGCGCACAGTCTCCAGGTCTTTGCGGCCCGCGCCTTCGGCGATGCTCTCCCGGAAGGTTTTGGAGAACAGGAAGGGCTCTTGCAGCACCATGCCGATGTTCCCCCGCAGGTGGGAAAGCTTGATCTGCCGGACGTCCACCCCGCCGATGGTGATGGACCCGCTGCCCTGGGGCAGTTCGTACAGCCGGTCTAAAAGGTACATCAGGGTGGATTTCCCGCTGCCGGTGGCCCCCAGAATGCCAAAGGTGCTGCCCGCTTTTATGGTAAAGCTGACATCCTCCAGCACCTCGCCGCTTTCCCCATAGGCAAAGCTTACATGGTCAAAGACAATGTCCCGGTCCATGGGCGGGGTCTTGGGGGCGGGGCAGTCCTCCTCTTCTTTAGCGTCCAGAATGTCGAAGATGCGGGTGGCGCTGATGGAGGTCTTGCTTAGCTCGCTGAGCACCCGGCCCAGGTTGGCCACCGGCCAGGCCAGCATGGAGTTGTAGGCTGTAAAGGCCAAAAACTCGCCCTCGGTCAACAGGCCTTGCTCTACAAAGAATACCCCCGCCACGGTGATCACCAGGGCCTGCACCCCGGCGATAAAGTCGCAGACGCCCCAGTCTACGCCCAGCACCCGGCCCAGATGGATCCAGAAATTGGTAAACTCTTCGTTCTTCTTGTTAAAGCGGTCAATCTCGTACCGCTCCCGGCCAAAGGCCCGCACTACCCGCACGCCGGTAAGGTTCTCCTGCACCAGGGCGGTCAGCTGGCCCTCGGTCTCGTCGGCCTGTTGGAACTTCTTCCCCACAATGACGAAAAAGATCATGGAGAAGCCGATGACCAGGGGGATAAAGGCCAGCACCACCAGAGAGAGCTGGACGTTCATCATAAACATGAGCCACAGGGAAATAGCAATGGCCAGCACCGTACGCACCACGGTGACCAGCTGCTCGTTGACAAAGTTGCGGATTAACTCCACATCCTGGGTGCAGCGCTGGATGATGTCCCCAGTCTGGTGGGAATTATGCCAGGCGTAGGGTAAGCGCTGGATATGGGCAAAAAGCTGGTTGCGCAGGCGGTCTACCGTGCCCTCGCAGCCCTTGGCCAGGTTCACCCGAGAGGAGTGGTCCGCCAGGCCCGCCACCACGGCAAAGGCCAGGGCCACAGCAGCGCACACCACAATGTGCTGGCGCAGCATTTCCCGGCCCCCCAGGGTGTTCAGCCAGCCCACCACAAAGCCGGGAAGGCTGAAGGGCTCGTTATTAATCACCGAGTCCACCGTAACGCGGATGACCTGGGGGGTCATGTAGTTGGCGGCGGAGGAGACCACCACCGTAAACATTGCCAGCAGAAAATTCCCCCGCAGCCCCTGGGTAAAGGGGTAAAAACGCAGGATGCTGGACTTCTTTGTGTTTTTAATTTCTCTTTTTTTCATAGTAACTTCCTCTGTCAATGGTCAGTGGAAGAGAGGGACCATCCCTCTCTTCCTTCACAAAAAAAGCGCAGCAAACCCTGGCTTTGCCATCCCCTGGACACGGCGGGGTGGGAGCCAAAAGTTTTGCTGCGCCGGTTTCCGCGCAACGTACACGGACGGGCAGGTTCTATCATCTGGTTGAAATAGACGGTTAATTTATCATAGCATTCCCCAGGAAGAATGTCAAGAGGAATTTTTGGCCCCCTACTCTCCTGATGGTGGGTTCAAACAGAGCGCTTTACCTTGTCAGGACCTTCTCCCCCGCTGCCTGGCACGCCTAGGGGGAAGCCGCTGTGGGCGGCTTTCTTTGGATGGCGGCCGCCGGAGCCGGACCGTGACGCGGGAAGCCGATTTTTCGTCCTGGCCTGGCGCTGGGACCGGGACTTTACGGGATGGGAGAAAGCGGTTCTTAAGGCCGGAGACCGCTGGAAAGAGAGCCAGAAAAACTGCCATTATGACCAACATCCATAGAGAGCTTTCCCAAGACCGGGCGCTGTTTTCCATAAGGATCACTCCGGAGCGCGGTCCGGGTGTGCTCCCTGGTCCGGCAGCCAGGGATAGAACTGCCGGCGGGGAGGGCTCTGGAGTAGCAGTTGGTTTTGGGGACTTAGATGGTCTGGGTGTGGCGGAAGGTTTCGGTGTGTTGGTGGGTTTTGGGGTGGCGGAGGGCTTGGGCGTGTTGGTGGGCTTTGGTGTGACGGTGGGTTTTGGCGTGTTGGTAGGCCTTGGGGTAGAGGTAGGCTTCGGTGTGTTGGTGGGCTTTGGTGTAGCGGAAGGCTTCGGTGTGTTGGTGGGCTTTGGTGTGACGGTAGGTTTTGGCGTGTTGGTGGGTCTCGGCGTGGCGGTAGGCTTGGGTGTGCTAGTAGGTCTTGGCGTAGGTGTGGGCGAGGGAGGGGCCTGAGGTTTGGGTTGGCGGTAGACTGTGACCGTATACACTGTTTTTTGGCTGCCCACGCTGACAGTTACCAGAAAGTCGGTGTAACTACCGCCCGCGCCTAAATTTTTTCGGTTAACCCGTACCGTAGCCTCTGAGCTGGCGGCAGTTTCGAAAGTCAGGCTGCTGACGCTAAAGGGCACGGTCAGGCGGTAGTGGGTGACCTGAGGGGAGAAGGCGGGTTCCAGGTCTCCAATGGAGGGAACCAAAACGGAGAGCTCTGGGGCGGGAGGAGCCTCCACCTGGACGTTGACCGTCTGGTCCAGAACCGTGTTCCCCAGGTCCTCTGCCCCGGGAGACAGGATCTCGGTGACCCGCAGGCGGAACGCCGCTGTTCCAGCGGCAGAATCCTCTGATTGCTGAAAGCGGAGGGTAACCATCCGTCCGGGGCCCAGGCCCGGGCTCATGGTGCAGACCCAGTTTACCTGACCATTGTCCACACCGCTGGAGAAAATCCCGGAGGTGGATTCAGCCTCCAAAAAAGAAAAGCGCCCAGGGTCGAAACCGGCGTTTACAGAGAGCGCACCGATTTTCCCCAGGCTGCCGTCATAGTAAATTTGAAGCTCCACGCCGCCGTCCGGGCCGCTGACAGCCTGAACCGTGAAAGCCGCCGAACCCCGGGCTCCTGCGGGAAAAGGCCAAAGCAGCGCGAGAATCAGCAAAAGACAGGCCGGCAGACGTTTCATATGCGGGGCTCCTTTCCGGAAGCGGGAATTTAGCAGGTATAGTCAAAAATATAGATATATCATAACATTTTTTGGCTTGGAGTACAAGGGAAATGGGCTTTTCCACGGTGATGATTTTTGGCCTTATTGCTTTTTCGTAGTAGAGAGGGGGCACGAATCAAGAAATTTCTTTACCCATCCCATTATCAGAGACTGGAAAAAGCGGGTACTCCATCTGGCAGTCGCAGGGTTCCAGCTCCACATGGCGGGGGTCATACTCCTCTGCCTCCCGGCACCCCATGCTCTGGTAAAAGGCCTGGGACTCTTCCGCCGACATGGCGGAAATGTACAGCTTTTGCGCGCCCAATTCCCGCGCGGACTGGGCCGCCAGGGAAAAGAGCCGCTGGCCCAGCCCATGCCGCCGGAAGTCTTGCGACACATACAGCTCAGCTAAAACGGCGTATTGGCTGCCGCTGCCGATTAGGGAACCTTCTACGCTGGCAAAGCCCTTTAGCCGCGCCTCGGCAAAGGCGCCCCAAAGGCAGCCGCCCTTTTCCAAAGTCCGCTTCAGCTGGGCGCAGAGCCGCTGATAGTCCGGCTCCTCCCAGTCCTCGGTAAAAGCAATGTCTTTTAACACCCAATGCCCCTCCGCCTTTCGCCAGCAGCGTTTTACCTGCTGGAAACGCTGGAAATGAGCGAAAAGGGCCAGAGAGACCTCTTCCTGTCCTATTTTTCTATACTGAATGGGTTTCATCCGAATCACCTCAGTTTGCCAGTTTGCCCAGCACCCGGCCCTGGCAGTGCAGGGTGTCGAAATCGTGGAGAGGGATGGGCTCGTACTCCGGGTTCAGAGAGAGGAGTTCGCCTTTTCCCAAGCGCTTGATGTAACCGTCACCGTTTAGGTAAAAGATACCAATTTCCCCCGGTTTTACGCTGCCCTCCACCCGCTCTACAAACACAATGTCCCCATCCCGGTAAGCAGGCTCCATACTGTTGCCGTTGACCCGCACGCAAAAGTGGGCCTGTTCTGGCACCAGCCCGCCGGGAACCTCCAGCCGGGTTTTGTAGGCTGTCCCGGCCCAAGGCTCGCCTGGGCCGGCGCTAACCGCCAGGTCATAACAATTTATATAGGTGACCCGGCCTCGGCTTTCCCGCTCGGCGGCAGGGCCAGGGGCACTTTGGGCCATACGGGCATATTCCTTTTCCAAAACAAGGTCCACCAGCTCCCGGCCGTGCAGGTCCAGCATGCGGTATTTGTGTACTTGCCGCAGCTCCTGAGGAGTGGCGGCGTTTTCAGCGCTTAGCTCCAAAAGCTGGTCCCCGGTGACCCCCAGAGCCTGGGCCAGCTGCCGGAGCTTGTTTACATCCGGCTGGCGGCGGCCGGTTTCATAGCCAGAGTACGTGGTGCTGTCCACCCCCAGCTGCCGGGCCATTTGGTTTTGAGTCAGCCCGGCCGCCACCCGGGCCTCTTTCAGTTTTTCAGGAAAACTCATACCAGCGCCTCCTTTTAGCTGTGGGGCGGTGGTCTCGGCTGCTGCCTTGGTCGGTGTGCCAGTGGCATACAGCAACCCCACAGAACTCATTATAAACCAACTCTTGCTGTTAAAAACATTTACTCCGGCTTTTTCTGATTCCGGCCGGTCAGGGCCTGTCACAAAGCCATAGGCCAGGTGGGAGCAGAAAGTACTTTAAGGAAATGAATGGCTTTTCCAGCCTTTTTTCTAGTTTATATTATACCTCGTCTCCAGGCGAAATGTCAATAAATTTACAAAAAGCCTTGACAAA
The DNA here is from genome assembly GCA_022801475.1 of Acutalibacter sp. Classification (GTDB taxonomy): domain Bacteria; phylum Bacillota; class Clostridia; order Oscillospirales; family Acutalibacteraceae; genus Acutalibacter. Next base: position 10,101 of record JAAWSH010000007.1, read on the forward strand.
TCGTCAATACGCCGCTATAATGAAAACAGAGTTGGCGAAATGACAACTTTACAAATAAAAAAGACAGAAAGCACTTCTACAAGGAGAATTAGTAGGAAACGCACTTAAAAATCGGTATTTATCGTTTTTTAAGCTGGACAGCGAAGCCGCCCGGTTCAAAACAAGTGGAATACCTCTTTTGAACCGAGTTAGCTAAAACCCTGTAGCAGCGGCTTTTTGTGGAAAAAGGAGCGTGCAAAAAGATGGAGCGGAACAGGGACTATTGGGCTGCCTTTGACTATGGGAAAATGGCCCGAGACGCCGCCAGGGAACGGGACCGGCTACAGGAAAGGCTGCGGCTGCGCCGGGAGACAGGCCCTGCCTCGCCGGAGGATGATATGGTGTGGAGACAGGAAAACAGCATGCTCTACACCATGTATTTAGAGCAGCGCTGTAATTATCAGACCTTTACCCGGCGGGCCGGGGCCAGGGGACAAGCGGTTTAGAGACTGGAAAAGGAGATGAGCGCATTGACAAAAGACACAAAACGCCTGGGGCTGGAAAGCCGCCGGCAGCAGACAGAACAGTACTTTGAGACCTGCCGGGAAGAGGGGCGGCACCCCTCTCTGCCTGGGCTGGCCTTGGCCCTGGGCCTGGAAAGCCGCCGGGAGCTGGAACGGCTTTCTGCGGGCAGCGGCAAAACGGCCGCGCTGCTGCGCAGGGCGATGACCCAGGTGGAAGAGGCCAACGTGCAGTCCGCGTACAAAAAGGATCTGTCCGGGGTGGCGAAGTTCATCCTGCAAAACGGCTTTGGCTACAGCGAGAAGGCGGGAACGGCCCAGGCGGAAGAGATCGCTGTCAGTATTGTGGAGGACCGCCCATGAGGGTGGTGATTCCCGCCAGGGCCTTTAACCCCGCCTACCGGCCTCTGCTGCGGGACCGGGAGCACAGGTACATTGTGCTGATGGGCGGCGCGGGCAGCGGAAAAAGCTTTTTCGCTGCCCAGCGGCTTTTGGTCCGGCTGATGGAAAGCCCGCTGTGCAACCTGCTGGTGGTGCGGGCCACTGCGGTAAGCAACCGGGACTCCACCTATGCCCTGCTGCGGCAGCTTATGACCGCCTGGGGGGTGGAGGGGCTCTTTAAGTACACAGGCGGAGACCTGCGCATTGTCTGCAAAAACGGCAACACAGCCATCTTTAAGGGTCTGGACGACCCGGAAAAGCTGAAGTCCGTGACCTTCCCCAAGGGGGAGCTGACAGACGTGTGGGTGGAAGAGGCCTCGGAGATAGCCCGGGAGCAGTTTAATCAGCTGGACCTGCGCCTGCGGGGACTGGGGGAACCCAAGCAGATGACCTTGAGCTTTAACCCAGTGTCCAACCTCCATTGGCTAAAAAGGCGCTTTTTTGACCAAAAGGACCCCCGGGCTCTGGTGCTGAAAACCACTTACCGGGACAACCGCTTTCTAGACCCAGACTATATCCGCACGCTAGAGAGCTACCGGGACAGCGACCCCTATTTTTACCAAGTGTACTGTCTGGGCGAGTGGGGCGTAATGGGCCGCTGCTTTTTTGACGCGGGAAAGCTGTCTGAAAGGCTGCGCCAGGTCGGGCCGCCCCTGGCCCGGGGAGACTTTATTTTTGAGACAGTTTATTCCCAGGAGTTGGACCGGGTGGTTCTCCGGCAGGAGAGCATCCGGTTTGCCGAGGGGCCGGGGGGCTTTATCGCTGTATACCAGAAGCCAGAGCCCGGGGCGTCCTATATGATTGGCGGCGACACCGCGGGAGAGGGCTCGGATTATTCTGTGGCCCAGGTGGTGTGTAGGGAGACGGGCCGGCAGGTGTGCACCCTGCGGGGGCGCATGGACGAGGACCTATACGCCAGGCAGATCTATTGTCTGGGCAGGTGGTACAACTGGGCCCTGACGGCAGTGGAAGCGAACTTCTCTGGTTACCCCCTGCGGGAGCTGGAGGGATTGGGATACCCGTGCCAGTACATGAGGACAGACAGCCAGTTCCGGCCCAGCTATGGTTTTCGGACCACACAGAGCACCCGGCCGGTAATTTTGGCTGGGCTGGTGGAGGTGGTACGGGAGCATCCAGACTGGCTGCACGACCCAGAGACCCTGGGGGAGCTGCTAACCTTTGTGCGCAACAGCCGGGGCCGGCCAGAGGCCCAGGCAGGGGCCCATGACGACTGTGTGATGGCCCTGGCCATTGCCTACTACGTGCGGGGGGAGAAAAAGATGGACAGCGGCGTCCAGATGTGGAGCTGCGCTGTGGATAGGGAGTAAGCCTTTTGTAGACTGCAAGCGTAAATGGGCCCAGGGGGGCTTGTTCTCCCAGCAAGGATTGGGGCAGGCCCTACCGTCTTATGGTTGAACTTGCTGTGCGGGAGAAAACGGGCATGGGGCCGGAAAGCTAACCGGCACGCTGGTTTAAAGAAGGGGCGCTGACAAAAAGAGCGGTGCGTTCCGGCATATCCGGAGCAGCGCTTGTCTTAAAATACAACGCCTTCTATGTAAAACAACCGAGGGCAGGGCCCGTATGGACAGGATCCATCATTTCATCATCGCTAAAGGGGGAATTCATTTTGAACTACATACAAATCAAAAATACCGCCCTGGCCGTTTTGGCGGCCGCAGGCGGCGCGGCGGCCCAGGCCTTGGGCGGCTGGGACATGGCTCTACAGGTACTAGTCAGCTTTATGGCAGCGGATTATCTGACCGGGCTCTTAGTGGCCGGGGTGTTCAAGCGCTCTCTCAAAACCCCCGGCGGGGCGGTCTCCAGCCGGGCGGGCTTTTTGGGCCTGCTAAGGAAATGCGCGGTTCTGCTGGTGGTTTTGCTGGCTGTGCTGCTGGACCGGGCCGCGGGCAGCAGCTTTATCCGCACAGCGGTTTGCCTGTTCTTTATTGCCAACGAGGGGCTCTCTATTCTGGAGAACCTGGGGCTAATGGGCGTGCCCTACCCAGCCTTTTTGCGGGATATGCTGGAGGCCCTGCGCAAGCAGGGCGACGAAGGGGGGCGGGGCCAATGAACGGCGTGAACATCAAACAGAATCTTTGTCCACCGGAAAAATATCCCATCAAGTGCCCATACCGGCGCACCCCTACCCGGGTGGTGGTGCATAACACGGCCAACGACGCTCCGGCAGAGAACGAGGTGGCCTATATGCTGCGCAATGACTATGAGATCTCCTTCCACTTTGCGGTGGACGGGAAGGGCGCTGTACAGGGCCTCCCCCTGGACCGGAACGCTTGGGCCAGCGGAGACGGTATGGGCAAAGGAAACATGGAGGGCATCCATGTGGAGATATGCTATTCCCGCTCCGGCGGAGGACCCTTTCTCCAGGCCGAGGACCAGGCCGCGCGGCTGATTGCCGGTCTGCTGAAGGACTATGGATGGGGCATGGACCGGGTGACCAAGCACCAGGATTATGACAAAAAATACTGCCCCCACCGGACGCTGGACCTGGGATGGGGGCGGTTTCTTCAATTAATAGAAAAATATGTTAAAGGAGATCAGGAAATGCAGCATTATGAGGAGTTTAAACACTACGCCCAGCGCCTGGAACAGGAGCGGGCGGGTCAGGGACCTTCGGCATGGGCAAAGGAAGCCTGGGAAAAGGCCGTGGCAGCGGGGCTGCTGGATGGTTCGTCGCCCAAAGCCCCTTTGACCCGCGAACAGTGTGCGATGCTGCTGGACCGGCTGGGATGCCTTAATAATAGCGCAGCACCGCGATGACCCTGCCCAGCACGCTGGCATGGTCCGAGTAGATGGGCTCAAAGTCCGGGTTTTCCGGCTGTAGGCGCACCCGGTCCTTTTCCCGGAACAGGCGTTTCACGGTAGCTTCGTCGTCGATCATGGCCACAATGATGTCCCCGTTTTCAGCAGTGGGCGTTCGTTCCGCGACCACGTAGTCGCCGTCCAAAATACCCGCGTCTCGCATGCTAAGCCCCACCACATGCAGGGCAAACAGTTCCTTGCCCTCTTTTTGGGGAAAGGGAATGTAGCCTTCGATGTCCTGCACGGCCAAAATGGGCATGCCCGCGGTGACCCGGCCCAGAATAGGCACCTGGGCGGCGGGCTGGCTGCCCTCTAGACGGATGGAGCGGTTCAGGCCAGCGTCCCGGGTGATGTAGCCCAGCCGTTCCAGGGTTTTCAGATGGGCATGGACTGTGGAGGTAGAGCGCAGGCCGGTGGCGGCGCAGATCTCCCGAACCGTGGGGGGCACACCGCTGGGCGTGGCTTTCATAATATAGTCGTAAACTTTCTGTTGGCTAGGTGTCAGACCATTCATAGCGGACCACGTTCCTTTCTCGCGGCAGAGCGGGCGCTTTTTGAAGAGGCAAAAAATATGTTCTACGTCCATTATAGCATGGATTAAGGGAAAATGCAAAACACTTGGGAGAATTATTAAAAAATATTTTTATGGGGAAGGGCCGGGGCACTTCCCCTTCCTGTTCTCCGCACTTGACAAGTGGGAAAAACTTCTTCATAATAGAGAGCGGTACTTTATTCTTGAAAGGACGGGGAACGATGGAAAAAACGGAAAAGGCCGTTATCACTGTGGTTGGCAAAGACATGGTGGGTATTTTGGCTAAAGTGACAAATATCTGTGCCCAGCACGGCGTCAATGTGCTGGAGGTAACCCAGTCTATCCTTCAGGACCTGTTTGCCATGGTCATGCTGGTGGATATGGCCGGAGCCGACATGGAGGTGGCCGGCCTGGCCGGGACCATGGACCAGATCGGCGCGGAGATGGGGATGAAAATTCATGTGATGCATGAGGATATCTTCAATTCTATGCACAAGATTTGAATGCGCGTGGGGCGTATTCAAATCTCCAAGTTTCGCTTTTCGGTGGGAGGCACCGAAATTCCGCTTTGCGGAAGCGCGAAACTTTTGGGCCAGTGCGCTGCCGCCGGGCGGGGGAGGGTTCCGCTTTTCGGTGGAAGACACCGAAATTCCGCTTCGCGGAAGCGCGAAACTTTTGGGCCAGTGCGCTGCCGCCGGGTGGGAGAGGGTTTCGCTTTTCGGTGGAAGGCACCGAAATTCCGCTTCGCGGAAGCGCGAAACTTTTGGGCCAGTGCGCTGCCGCCGGGCGGGGGAGGGTTCCGCTTTTCGGTGAGGCGTATTGGAAGCCTGTTTTGCGGGAGTGGGAAACTTTTGGCAGGGTGCGCTCTATTGTTGAAGTGGGGGGCTTCGCTCTGTTCAAAGGCGGATTTATAAGGAAAACCCTAATGCCGGCGGGAAGTTTTATGACTTTAGAGTACAATGCTATGTGTTGGTATATTTCATCTCTACCTGGAAGGAAGGGAAGTCTATGACGCTGAAACGGGCTGGGCCCGATGATCTGGAGGAGACGGCCCGTATTACCCGGGAAACGATTTTGGCGGTTTACCCGCATTATTACCCTAAGGGGATCGTAGATTTCTTTCTAAACTGGCACCGGGAGGAGAAAATTCTGCCGGACATTCTGGCGGGAGAAGTGTTTCTTCTGCAGGAGGAGGGTAAGACCGTGGGTACCGTGACCCTGCATGGGGAGGAGATCACCCGGCTGTATGTGCCGCCCCTATGCCAGGGGAAGGGGTATGGCCGGTTTTTGCTGGACTTTGCGGAGCGAACCCTGGGGGAGGCTCACGGACGGATGGTGGTAGAGGCCTCTCTGCCTGCCAAGGCCTTGTACCTGCGGCGGGGTTACCGAATAGTGGATTACCAGACAGAGGAGCCGGAGAACGGCGACGTGCTGTGCTGGGACGTGATGGAAAAGACCTGGGCGGGGGAGAAGGCCGCCCTAGAGGGGGAATCGATTTGAATACCAAAGAAATTTTAGAGACCATCAATATGATCGACAACGAAAACCTGGACGTGCGCACCATCACCATGGGCATTTCCCTTTTGGACTGCGCGGGCCCAGACCCGGACCGGGCTGCAGAGAAAGTCTATGAAAAGATTTGCCGCTATGCGGAAAATCTGGTAAAAACTGGCGAGGACATCAGCCGCCAGTACGGCATCCCCATTATCAACAAGCGCATCTCCGTCACCCCGGTGGCCATGGTGGCGGGGGCCTGCCAGGGGGCCTCGCCGCTGCGCTTTGCCCAGGCCCTGGACCGGGCCGCCCACACAGTGGGGGTGAACTTTATCGGAGGCTACTCGGCCCTGGTGCAGAAAGGTTTTGGCCCTGGAGACTACGCCCTCATCGAGAGCATCCCCCAGGCCCTCAGCGAGACCCAGCTGGTCTGTTCCTCGGTGAACATTGGCAGCACAAAGGCGGGCATTAACATGGACGCGGTGGAGAAGATGGGCCGCGTGGTGCTGGAAACCGCCAAAAATACCGCTGACCGGGAGTGTATTGGCGCGGCAAAGCTGGTGGTGTTTTGCAACGCCCCAGAGGACAATCCCTTTATGGCCGGGGCCTTCCACGGCCCGGGAGAGCCGGACTGCGTGATCAACGTGGGGGTCTCCGGCCCCGGGGTGGTGCGGGCCGTTATTGAGAAGGAGGGGACCGGCCGCAGCCTGACAGAGATCGCGGAGCTCATCAAGCGCACAGCTTTCAAAATCACCCGTATGGGTCAGCTGGTGGCCCAGGAGGCCTCCCGGCGGCTCAGCGTGCCCTTCGGCATTGTGGACCTGTCCCTGGCCCCCAC
>JAAWSH010000008.1 GCA_022801475.1 Acutalibacter sp.
TTGAAAAATCGAAAACGCCGTCTTTTTACCCAGAAGCAACCATTTTCTGCGTCGAAAATCCTCGTAATACGCAAGTATTACTTGCGGTGTTCTCCTTGAAACGGACTGCTTTTGGTCAAAAATCCGTCATTTCCTCTATTTTCAAACAAGCCCCAAAGTGAAATTTTGAAGTGTATTTTGTAAAAAGAAGTCCTGCCCATCGGTTGGGCAGGACTTCTTGGAATAATCTGAAACGTATAACATGGGAGCGAATTAGATGAAAACAGCAACACAGGGTCTATACTTCCCCGACGAGAAAAAATATATGAACCGTCTGCTGGTTTGGGTGGAGCGGGCAATGAAAAGGTGGGAAGTCTATCCTATGATGACGGACACGGCCCGGCAGCGGGCGGCTCTGCTGCTGGCACACCGGCTGGAGACTGTGGCGGGCCAAGTGCTGCAAGCTCTATGGGAGCAGCGGATGAAAGATAAGAACCCCGTTTTAGCGCTGGATATTCGCCTTGCAACCGCGGAGGAAAAGAAAACGGCCGCCGATACCCTACTGGCTGAGCTGGAACAGACAGGGGACGGTTTGTTGTTTGAGCGCTGGCCCCTGCTCCGGGGAGAGTTGGAGCAAAGCGTGGCGCACTTTGACCGCTGGCTTGAGGAACTTTTGGACAGAGTGGAGGAGCATAGAGGGGAAATCTCCCAAGAGTTTTTCGGCTGCGGGGATTTCGGCCCCATCACCGGCCTCTCTGCCGACCAGGCGGACCTGCATTTCCACGGCAGAAGCGCGGCGGTGGTGCAGACGGAGAAGGGCCCCTTCCTCTATAAGTCCCGGGGCTGCGGGCTGGACGATTTCTATTATAGGCTGGTGGAGCACTGGTTTCCCGACATCACCCGCGCGCCGAAAGTGGTATTGGGCCAAGGGTACGGCTTCTGTGAGTTTATCCCTTGTGAACGGCCCGGCTCCCCGGAGGATTTGTCCGCGTACTTTGCCAATTTTGGCGGGCTCTGCGCGCTGTTTCAGGCTCTGGGCAGTTCAGACCTCCACTATGAAAACTTTATTGCCCAGGGCCGTTACCCGGTGCTGGTGGACGTGGAGACCCTGCTGACCCCCTCGCCCAAAGTGTGGGGTGACCCGGAGATATTCCCCGACGCCCCGCTCCAGCAAGAGGACTTTATCTTTGACCAGAACCGATCCCTTTACCCCAGTAGCCTGCTGCCCAGCCTTCAGGGGGATACCCAGATGAGCCCCCTGCTGGCGCCCTCGCTGCCCGCCATTTGGGGATATGAGGAGGATTTCTTTGGGGGGTTCTCCAAAATCTATGACCGGTGCATGGAGCTGCGGGACCAGCTCGCGGAGTTCTTGCGGGAGGCGGGCGCTCTTCCGGTGCGCAGGCTGCTGCGGCAAAGCTCCTATTACGGGCAGCTTTTGAAGCGCCTCTACTCACCAGCGGCCTTGACCGGCCCAAAGGCCAGAGAGCGCCTGCCCGCCAAACTGGGGGAATACTTTCAGCGCCATGGGGCGCGGCGCCTGTTGCCGATTGCCGGCTGGGAAGCTAAGTGCCTTTGTGAAGGCGACATCCCTTATTTTTCCTGCCGTGGGGACGGAATGGACCTGTTGGGCTATGGGCAGGTGGTAACAGAGGGCTTTTTCTGTCAAAGCCCTCTGGACAACGCCAGAGAACGGCTGGGACGTCTCAGCCAGCGGGAAAAGCAGTTTGAGCTGAACCTTTTGCGCCAGAGCCTGGAATCAGCGCTGCGCCCTGTACCGAAAAAGGAGCAGGGGGTCCTGCCCGCCCCGGAGGACCTAGAGCAGCCCTTGCGTAAAAAGGAGGCTCTGGCCCAGGCAGAAGAGATATTCCGGCAGCTGCGGGACCGGGCTGTCACATCCCCCTGCGGGGAGGTGGGCTGGTATGTGCAGGAGGGGGATGAGGGGCGCTTTACCTATGCCCGGCCTGCGCTATCCCAGGGCACGGCTGGGCTGGGGGTTTTCTTCGCCGGAGTGTATAGGGCCACAGTCCATGTTGAATTAAAGTCCCAGGCAAAAGAGCTGTGCCAAGTCGTGTTAGACCAAATCTGCCGCCATTTGGGCCTCCTTGAAAAGGCACGAAAGATTCCGGAGAGGGTGCTGCCTCTGGGCCTGTCCGATGGGACGGCAGGCATATTAAAGAGCTTGGCTATTATGGGCCGGTTCCTTGGAAAAGATACTGCCGGGCCACTTATTGACCGGCTGATGTCGCTGTTTGACAGAATACAGATTGCGGAATGCAGGCAGTTGGATGTGATGTCCGGGGCGGCAGGACTCATACAGGTGCTGTGTGGGTACCAGGAGCTGTCCTCCCACCCCTTAACGCCTAAGCTTGTAAAGGCCTGTGCCCACAAGCTGCTGGCGGCAAAGACCTTGGAAACCGGATCCGGGTACCTGCTGTGGGACACTCTTAATTTGGGCCGGCCCATCAGCGGCATGGGACATGGGATTGCCGGCATCGGCGCGTCCCTGCAAATGGCAGGGGCTTTTCTCCATCGGGAGGACTGTCTGCAAGCTGCCAGAGACGCCCTGGAGTGGGAGCACCGGGCCTACTCGAAAAAGCTGGAAACCTGGCCCGATTTCCGGGAAAGTTCCCTGGGGGAGCACTTCATGCACGGCTACTGCTCCGGGGCCCCAGGGCTGGGCCTCGCCATGCTGCTCTATGAAAAGTGGGGAGAAACCGGTCCTCTCCAGCAGGAGAATCTAGCGCGGGCCTTTGCCGCCTGCCAGCGCTTCCCGTTACAGCACCGTGACCACCTCTGCTGCGGAAACAGCGCCGCCGTGGATTTTTTGCTGGAAGCGGGACGCAGGTTTGGACAGGAGGAGAGCGGCGCCGGAAAGCGGCTGGCGCAGATGGCCGCCCGCAAGGAGAAGCTGGGGCAGTTCCGCTATTTGCCGCCCTCTTACCGCGACCATTTTGAACCAAGCCTGTTTTACGGCGCTGCCGGGGTGGGGTATCAGCTGCTGCGGTGGGCGGATGAAGGCCTTCCCTCGGTGCTGCTGTAAAGAGTAAACAGCCATATAAGGCGGAGTGTATGAGGAGATTAATAAGATGAGCTTTTTACAAAAATTCTTGGATAGGAAAAAAATCACCATCCAGTGCCATAATAACCCGGATTCAGACACACTGGCGTCGGGGTACTGCCTCTATCGGTTTTTCAGCGAAAAGGGAATTGAAACGGAGCTGATTTATGGCGGGGAGAATGAAATCAAACGATATGATTTGCGCTATATGGTGGAGAACTGTGAGATTCCGCTCCGCCACGCGGCGGGGCCCCTTCAGACAGAGCTGCTCTTGGTGGTGGACGGCCAATATGGGCAGGGGAATGTGGAGCGGTTCCAGGCAACCGAGGTGGCCATGATCGACCACCATATCCGCGTCACCCCAGAGAGCCCCAACTCGCTGATTAAAAGCGAATACCAGAGCTGTTCTACCATCGTATGGGAACTTTTGACAGAAGAAGGTTATCCGGTCAAGCGGGATGAAAGAATGTGCGTGGCCCTTTTGTACGGCTTGTATGTGGACACATCCTCTTTCTGCGAACTGTACAGGGAAAAAGATATGGAGATGCGCATGGCCCTTTCGGGACATCACCCCCATTTTGAAAAGCTGATAAAATCCTGTATGACGGTTGCGGAGCTGATGATAGCCAGCGACGCTATGCACAACCATTTTTTCAGTGTGGAGAAGCGCTACGCCATTGTCCCGGCTATGGATTGCGAGCAGTCGGTTCTGGGCATCATCGGTGATTTCATGATCCAGGTGGACGTGGTGCTGCTGAGCGTGGTATACATAGAAACCTTTGGCGGGTATAGGATTTCAATTAAGAAGCTGTGATGACGGAATCGCGGCAAATGAAATGATCTGTTCCATCTGCGAGGGAATCGGCTCTGGCGAGGGACACAGCAAAAAGTCCGGCGGATGGGTCTCCGGGGAACAGTTCAGGGAAAAATATGGGGAGATGGATTTCTTTAGCTTTCTGGAGCAGAGGCTGGACGAGCTGCTTCCCGACGCCCGCAGGTGACTTTTGCGCTTTCACATTCTCCCTTGACCTTGATACGCTTTTGATACGCTTTACCCACTATAATGTTAGCCGCAAGGCGGACGAAAAGTATGAACTGGTTTATTTTCTTAAGGAGATGAATTCTTTATGATCACTCAACAGGTAGATGAGGAGGTAAAAAGCGTGGGGAGCTGACTGGCGAGCAAGCCCAGGAGTGGCTGAATGAGCACGCTGCGGGCGAGCTTCGGGACAACGAGCCTGGCAATGTGGCGGGAGGCTTCGGGACGGTCGAGTGCAAGCGTCCCGCATGCGGCAGATCAAAGTATTTTCAGACTATGGGAAGCCTTTACAGCTGCATATGCAAGGACTGCGGCCTGATACGGTAAAAACAGTATGGCGGCGGCATAAAGCCCCAAGGGCTTTGGTATATCAATTTTTTAATGAAGGAGAACAAATCATGAAGTTACAGAGAATCCTTACACTTTTACTGGCAGGGCTGCTGGCCCTTAGCTTTGCGGCCTGCGGGGATGGTGACAGCGCGGGAAGTGCTGGCAGCGCCTGGTCTGGGCAGAGCAGCTCTTCACAGTCCAGCACTTCAAACAGCGAGAGTTCCGATAGGGCTGGGCTCACCCTGCGGGTGGGCATGGACGGGAAGTTTACGGACTATCCCTGGGAATATACCGGCGAGCTGAACGACGCCGGTGTTGTCCCTCCGGCAGAAACCATCGCCGCGCTGGGGGAATTGACCGGCTGGGACCTCTCCCTGGCGGACGAAGTTACCAACGGCAAGGGCGGCATGACCGTCACCTTTGCTAAGAGCTGCGCAATTTTCACCGGCCCTCCCGAGCAGCAAAAAGAGGCGTTCCATATGTACAGCGCGGATCAGCTGGCGGCCACGGTGCTGGACAGTATCCGCCAGACGCTGAACACAAACTACGGCGGCACAGAGGGCCTTGACGTATATTTCTGCGGCCCGGACGGCGGAGATTTGGTACTGGAAAACCTAGGGGTGACCATCTCCAGCACCCAGCCCTACACCGCCTTCCCGAGCCCTGAGGAGACAGGCGGCACCGTGCAGTCCGCGCTGGAAGAGAAAGTGAAGGATGAGGACCATACAAGCGAGTCCGACTACCAGTCCCCGGCCCCGGAGCTGGGCAGCATCTCCCACAGCGTCTATATCGGCAGGCAGAGCAACTACTTTGACACCTACGATCTGGTCTATGACGGCCCCTTGACAGACGCGGGTGTCATACCGCCTAAGGAACTTATCGACGAGATAGCGGCCCTCACGGGCTGGAACCTCTCTCTGGGGGACCAGGTATATGACGGCAAAGGCGGCATGACCGTTACCTTTGGCGCAGACTGTGTACTCTTTACCGGCCCGCCCGAAGTGCAGAACGAGGCGTTCCACGTATACAGCGCGGAGGAGCTGGCAGAGACCGTGCTGGACAGCATCCGCCAGACGCTAGTGATGAACTATGGCGGGGCCGAGGGCCTGGATGTGTGGTTCTGCGGTCCGGACGGCGGGGATCTGGTGCTGGACAATATAGGCGTGACAATTTCATGCCTGGAGCCATATACGGCTTTTCCGGGCTAATTTTTTCAGTATAGATTAAGATATCCAAAATAAATAACGAATGATCCCCAGCGCTTTCTCCTCCGGAGAAGCCGCGTACAACCAGCTAGCGGTTCTACTGTCTGCATAACTGTGGATAGGGAATAGCCTATTTAAGCGCAGAGCCAGTGACTTGATACATGAATCAAGCTCACCGGCTCTGCGTTTTTATTGGGACAAGCTGAATTATTTCTCATTTTTAGTATCTACCTCACACGGTCTTTCCCTGGAAACCATATGATTTCTGGGGTTTTTCCATTCCCCCCATTTCTAATCACAGCGGACGCCTCTGGCTGATTCCTGGCCCAGTCCATCGTTCCGCATCAAAGGCCCTGGTATTTCCCAGGCCATAGAGCCTGTTTTAAAACGCCGGAATACAGTCTGTTTTGACCAGAAAGATTGATTTCGGTGTCAAAGCTTCCGAAAAGGCGGCAGCCTTTCTTGGGGGGCCTTGTACCCCTGGCTCCTGACCAAAAAATCCAGCGTTTCTCCGGCTTTCAAACAGACGCCAGGACTGGCTTGAAACATGGGAAACGCCGTCTTTTTACCCAGAAGAGGCCCCTTTCCAGGTGGGAAACCCTTGCTGTACGGGTAGCACGGCTTGCGGTTTTCTCCTTGAAAATTCCCGCGACTGGGTAAAAATTTATCGTTCCCTCTATCTTCAAACAAGCCCTAAACGCTCCGGTCAAGAGAGAATGAAAGTTCCTTCCTCTTTTCCACAAAAAACTGTTGCAAATCTTCGGCGAATACTTTATAATTAGCATATGCCTTGGTTTTGAACTTGTGCAAATTAAATAATACATAGCTGTATGCTCTGGCAATCATGCCTGAACAGCGTGTGGAAAGGGCTATTATTATGAACCAGTACCCGGAAAAAAACATTATCAACCTGGCTGTGGCCGGCCACGGCGGCGCGGGAAAGACGACTTTGAGCGAGGCGATGCTTTATCTGGCGGGCGCTTCGGACCGTCGTGGCAAGGTAGGAGACGGAAACACGGTCTGCGACTATGACCCGGAAGAGATCCGCCGCAAGACCTCTATCGCGGCAGCGGTGGCCCCTCTGGAGTGGAAGGGCAAGAAGATCAACCTGCTGGACGCCCCTGGTCTTTTTGACTTCGAGGGCGGCATGTGCGAGGCCATGCGCGCCGCCGACACCGCCCTGGTGGTAATTTCTGGCAAAGACGGCCCCTCGGTGGGCACGGAAAAGGCCGTGGCCGCTGCCGAGAAGCGGGGCCTTTCCAAAATCTTCTTCGTCAACGGCCTGTGCGACGAGAGCGCCCGGTTCTACCGGGTGTTCGAGGACCTGAAGGCCCAGTTCGGCCCCTCGGTGTGCCCGGTGGTGGTGCCCTTTATTGAGGAGGGCCAGGCCAATATCTATGTGAATCTTTTAGAGTACAGGGCCTACGACTACTCCGGCGGCAAGCCGGTGCAGGTGGCCATTCCCGACATGGGCGACCGGCTGGAGGGCCTGCGCACCGCCATCTATGAGGCAGTGGCCGAGACCGACGACGCCCTGTTTGAAAAATATTTCGCCGGCGAGGAGTTCACCCCCGAAGAAGTGATTGTGGGCGTGAGCAAGGGCGTAAAGTCTGGGGCCATCACCCCGGTGTTCTGCGGGGACGCCATGCTGATGCGGGGCATGGAGCAGTTTTTGGACGGCCTGACCTGGCTGGCCCCCTCGGCGGCGGACCACGCGGGGGAAATGGGCGTGGACCCGGATGGCAACCCGGTGGAGCTGACCGTCAGCAGCGACGGCGCGGCGGCGGCCATTGTGTTCAAGACCGTGGCCGACCCCTTTATTGGCAAGCTCTCCTATATTAAAGTGATTTCCGGCAAGGTCTCCACCGAGACCCCGCTGATTAACATGCGCACCGGCGCTGCCGAGCGGGTGGGCAAGACCGTGATGCTCACCGGCAAAAAGCAGGAGGATGTAAAATACATTGGCGCGGGGGATATTGGCGCGGTGCCAAAGCTTTCCACCACCAATACGGGGGATACCCTGTGCGCCCCGGCCCGGAAGGTGACCCTGGAGGGCATCGAGTACCCGGGCGCGGCCCTGTCCATGGCCATCAGCCCCAAAAAGAAGGGGGAAGAGGACAAGGTGGCCCAGGGCATGATGCGTTTGGCGGAAGAGGACCCCACCCTGCACTTCTCCACCAATCACGAGACCCACGAGATGCTGATCAGCGGCCTGGGCGAACAGCACCTGGACGTGGCCGTGACCAAGCTGAAAACCAAGTTTGGGGTAGAGGTCACCCTGCGGGAGCCCAAGGTGGCTTACCGGGAGACCATCCGCAAGTCCGTGCAGGTGCAGGGCCGGCACAAGAAGCAGACCGGCGGCCACGGGCAGTTTGGCGACGTGTGGATCGAGTTCTCTCCCTGCGACAGCGAGGGGCTGGAGTTTGGGGAACGCGTGGTGGGCGGCTCGGTGCCAAAGGGCTTTTTCCCGGCAGTGGAAAAGGGCCTGCGGGACTGCATCAGCAAGGGCCCCCTGGCGGGCTACCCGGTGGTGGGGCTTTCCGCTGTGCTGTATGACGGCAGCTACCACCCGGTGGATTCCTCTGAAATGGCCTTTAAGACAGCGGCCAGCCTGGCCTACAAGGCGGGTATGCCCAAGGCCAGCCCCGTGCTGCTGGAGCCCATTGGCCACCTAAAGGCCACGGTGCCGGATGGCAACATGGGCGACGTGATGGGCGAGGTAAACAAGCGCCGGGGCCGGGTGCTGGGTATGGAGCCCGCGGGCGCCGGCCGGCAGACCGTAGACGCCGAGGTGCCCATGGCGGAGATGCACGACTTTAGCACCTTTGTGCGCCAGAGCACCCAGGGGCGCGGCAGCTTCAGCTTTGAGTTTGAGCGGTACGAAGAGGCCCCGGCCCAGGTGGCGCAGAAGGTGATTGAGGCCGCCAAGGCGGAGAACGGCGACGAATAATTAAGGCGAAAGATTTTTTAGAGCATAAAGAAAGGGCCCCGGCGGGTTTGCCGGGGTCCTTTTTGGTTCTTTTTGATTGTAGGTCTGGAAACGGCCGGTGCCGCTTAGCTTCTTACATTGGGGTCCAGTCCGGCGCGCATCCACGCGGTGGGGATATTGACGACGGGCGTGCCTGTGCCATCTCCGTTGTCGCGGACCGTAACGCTTACGCTTAGGGGATTATCCATGCGGGCGTTGTAGCTCTCGTCGGAGAGGCCGGGGAAGAAGACTACGGAAGAACCGGCAGGCGTGAGATTAAAAATGGAAACAGTACCGGTAGTAGGATTAATAGGATGATATTGATCATCCATGGAGAAACCAATAGCAATACTGACTGCTTGTGCCGGTGGGTTCGCTGTGGAGGAATCCATAATAATTTGAACGCCAGCCGCCAGTATTCCTTCTATGATATCTGTGGTCTTTTTATAGTCGCTGTGTGTACTGTTCTTAGCGTTTGTCACTTTAAAAAGGGTCTGTTGCGTGCCAGAACCACTTTGCAGATAGCAGAGAGGTTCATTAAAGGTTAGGGTGAGAGTGCCGCCAATATACCATTGTTTGGTAAAATCGTTCTCTACCTTGAACGCGTACAACGTGTTCTGCACGCTATCGATCACAGGAGCGTCGCTGTCCGCCATACGGAAGGGGAAGGTGGCGCGGAAAGCGTCGCCGGAATTTTCCGGGCTTCGGCCCACAGCCAGGAACATGTAGTCAATGCCAGGACGCAGCTCGAAGTCCTTGGAACAGAACACGGTTTCAGAACCTTCACCTTTTACAAATATGGTGCCCGTGCCCATAACGGCGCTGCCATCGGCTTCTGTGGTTCGAATGTAGTCGGCAATACTGTCCTTGGTGGCCTGGTCAGCGTACACGTCAAACCAAGAACCAGCGGATTTTGTGCCCTGGGGAACATTCTTGCCCATAGCGTGATAGATTTTATTGTCCGGAGAAGGCAGGGGGGCGGGTGCGGGAATAATGGAAGGATCGGGAACAAACTCCTGCTGTAAAATCTCATTCATAGCGGTAGAGTACGGCACCACCATGTAGTCTACATTGGCGTCGATCGTGCTGCTAATGGTAATATTCGACCCGCTGGAGCGCAGAGAGATAACAGGCCTGGTCACCGGGCTGGTGCGGAACTGGTACACCTTGACCTCGGAGAGAATGTCCGAGTTGCCCTGGGTGACGATGTACACCAGGTACTTAGTATCCGGGTTCAGGTCGTCCAGGGGCACGCCGGTGTTGTCAATACCCACCTCGGCGCTGCCGGTGATGATCATGGAGCCGGTTAGGCCCGTACCTGCGGGATTCATAATGTTCAGGCTGTTGGGGTACGCAAATTTGTAGTTTTCCAGATCATCTTTTGGAGCGGTGCTCAAAGTTTGCCCGTTGGGCTGGCCGCCGTCCTCTTTATTTTGCGGAGTGTCCGTGGCGCTGTACTCGCCATTCACAGTATACACGCCCTTGCCGCTGTCGGCAATGCGGTCCATCTTGTCCTGGGAAACGTTGACGTTGTTCCCCTCGCGTGGGGCCAGCACCGCAGTGGTGTCGTTCCCTGCGTCGTCCTTGTTGAAGGGAGCCAGCACATAGTACACAGTACCCGGGCGGTCCAGGGCCAGCTCCATACTGGCGGAGTTGTCAGAGACCGTAAAGGTGGGGGTCTCGTTTTGCAGCTGGGGCGCCTTGCCGTCGGAGAACTGGTTGGTCAGCAGGCGGGGCATGTCGTCCAGGACCTTGGGGAAGGTGATCTCCCGCACGCCGTCCTGGTGGTTCAGCACCCGGTCAAAGGCCGTGTCCGAGTTCAAGCTGCGGCTTAGCACACTTAGACTGCTGGCCGGACCGGTGACAAAGGTGACCTGGCCCTTAATCAGCTGGCTGAAGGTAGAGCGGTCCTCGTTGTTGCCAATACGGGTAAAATGCAGGGCGTACTCGTAGGTCTGGTCAATGGAGTCGTTCAGGCCACAGCCAATGCCGCCGGTCTTATATTCTTCATTAATATAGTGGTATTCGCTGTTGCCCAGGTAGCGCATCACGCTGGCGCCCCGCAGGTTGGTGGCCCGGTCCGGCACGGAAATGGGGATAGAGCCAGTGTTTGCGTCGGCCACGGTAATGCTGCCCAGCTGGTTGTCATTGGTGGTCGTCACGTTGCCCACCAGAATCCAGGGGTCCTCCACCTGGCCCTGCACCCGGGTGTACAGCTCAAACTGCACAGAGGTATCGAACCAGAAGAGCATATCCCAGTACACGCCGTCCGCTGTGCTGCCAGTAGAGCGGGGCCGGGCGGTAAAGGCAATGTCAATGGGGATCTCGGTGGTATATTCGTCGTCGTCGCCTTTGGAATAGATGGGCGTGCCGGTGGTCTGGCCGTTCGTATAGGCGTTCAGCTTGGTAGAACCTTCAAACTGGTCGATAACTACCTGCGCCGAAACCGTCTCAAACACCGGCAGGGTCTGCCGGCCCATGACGTTATGCCGCTCGGAGTTATCCGCAATGTTTTGCAGCTGGAACTGGTACCGGGCGCCGCTTTGCAGGTTCAGGGCGCTCTCGTTCAGGTCCGGGTTGGTGGGGAAGCTGACCACCAGCTCCGCGCCGTCCAGGTAGACCTGCACCTTATTGTAGTCCACCACCCAATCTACAGCGGATTCGGGCGGAGCGTCCACCTTGCTGCCGCTCTCGTACACCGGCACCGGCCGGCCCGTGCCGTCCAGCAGGATAATCATATCCTTCAGGGCGTTGCGCAGGTCCCGCTGGGCGCGCTCCTGCTCTTCCTGGGTCACGCCGGGCAGGTTGCCATAGGCGGTCTGGTACATGCTTAGCAGCACCGGGTCCGTGACCTTGGGGTCTGTGGAGTTGGTGGGCTGGCGGTAGATAATGTCCTCGTTGAAAATGATCCGAATGGTAGAGTCCGCATAGGGGGTGTTGGGGCTGTCCTCTGGGTACTCCTCAAACTCCTGGCGGGCCACAGGGGGCGTCTCGTCCAGGGTGTGGACAGTAAAGACCTGGATGGGGTCCGAGTAGTTGCCCGCCGCGTCCTCCGCCAGATAGTACACGTCATAGGCGCTCTCTGGCTTCAGGCCGCTGATGGTCAGCTTAAACTCCTTGTTGGCCTGGGCGGCTACCTTGCCGGCAAACAGGCCGTTCAGGCCGTTGACCACCTGCAGCTTGGCGTAGTCGCTGTACAGGAACATATCCACACCGTCTACCTCATAGTCCTCGCCGGCCCGGCGTATGGGATAATCGGCACCCCGGTCCACAGCCACCCAGTAGACCGTGCCGGTTTCGTTAATGGAGTTGGTCAGCTGCACCGAGGTGGCCTGGGTGGCGGT
Source organism: Acutalibacter sp. (assembly GCA_022801475.1). Taxonomy (GTDB): domain Bacteria; phylum Bacillota; class Clostridia; order Oscillospirales; family Acutalibacteraceae; genus Acutalibacter. The sequence goes on from JAAWSH010000008.1 coordinate 11,924, forward strand.
CTGTACGGTCTCCATGTTAAACTTGGGCGGGGTAATGTCCTTGGTGGTAATGGTCTGCTTGATGACCTTAGAGGACTGGACGCCGTCCGAGTCGGTGAGCCACAGGTACAGGTCATAGCTGGTGCTCTCTTCCAGCTCGCCCAGGCTCTCGGGCATGCCGTCCAGGTTCATGTCAATCTCATTGATTCTAAAGCTGTCCATAGCGTTCTTGATCATCCGCACCCGTCCATAGCCAAAGGGATCTGGGAAGGAGTGGGACAGGAACTCGCTGGGCTGGGGCTGGGTGCTGCCCGCGGGCAGAAGCACGTAGTACAGGTCGCAGGTCTTGGTGGCCATTACAGTGGCCTGCACGTCTACCAGCTCAAAATAGGGAGTGTCCGCGTTGGTATTATTCCGGGTGGGCGTGCGGTCCGCAATGGTGGGGAAGCCAGCCGACATAGCCGGTACGCTGCCGTCTGGGGTGGTGAACTCTTGCGACTTCACCGGGCTGCGCCGGCCGTGGGCGTCCACCAGCACGGCGGAGATATAATAGGTGCCGCCCTGGGCCAGGCCGGAAAGACTGACCTGATGCTCGGTTTTGGACAGGGGCACGTCAATATTGCCGCTCTCCATGAATCCGCTGCCATAAGAGGGATGGATCATGGCCTCGGCGTCCCGGTCGCCCAGGGGGCCAATGGCGGCGTTGGTCAGGGCCCAGTACAGGGTGCCGGTCTTGTTTACAGAGAATACCCCGTCCGCGGAGGTGGGGGCAATGTTGCGCACCTTGGGATAGCCGGAGAGAATGTTGGGGTCGCTGGAAATTTCCTTGGCTTTTTCCGAGTCCACGTCGGGAATACCGGCGATCTCGGTAATAACGCCTGGGCGTACCACCACTTTGTCAGGCAGAATCTCGCTTACGCTGCCGTCCTCGTTTACATTCAGCTGGCCAATGTCGCCCTTGCCCGTGACCTGGGCGGAGGTGTCCAGGTGCACCTGGTCCACCACAGCGTTGATCTCCAGGTCCAGGACCGAGTCCTTGGCCTCTTCGTCCACGGTAATGGAGGACACGCTGCCAGTGCCCGTGTCGCCCACGGTCAGGGTGGATTCCGGGGTTTTGTTATACACGTTCTTCATGTTTCCGGCAATGACGAAGTTTGCGCCGGGCTGGGCCTCCAGATAAACCTTTTGCAGGCCCTTTTTGTTGTCCCGGACGTCGTCCTGGATGTAGGCGTTGCAGCTTACCCGCGTCTCGGGGATATTGGTGCCGCCCACTGCCCGCACAGAGACGAACTGCCCGGTGGCGGGGTCAATAATCAGCTTGTGGCCTTCCACATTGTTCAGGATAATACTGGCCTCGGCGCTTTCGCTGTTGCCGCCTCCGGCAATGATAATGCGGCCCAGCACCCGGACATTATCCAGCACCACGCCGCCCAGGCCCACGCCGCCGGTAAGGAACAGGTCGCCGGCAATGGTCACGTCCCGCAGGGTCACGTTGTTGGTATTAATGGTCAGGTTGCCGAATACGCCGTTGGGGGGATAGCCGCCCACAGGGTATACGCCGGGGGTGTTGATCAGATTGCCAATGCCGATGGAAAGCATCTTGGCCATTTCGCCCACCGTGATGTTGCCCTTGGGCCGGAAGGACCCGTCGGAAAAGCCGTTGATCAGGTTGTTCAGCACCGCGGACCGGGCAAAGGGCGCGGACCAGGAGCTGAATTCCCGGCCGTCGGTAAACTCGGTGACCTCGCCGGCGTTTTGGTCCAGGCGCATACAGCGGCCCATCAGGGTTAGGGCCTGCTCCCGGGTTACCAGGCCGTTGGGGTTGGCCTTGGTGGGGGACTCGCCGTTGAACACGCCCTCGGTATATCCAATGGAAATGTCGTCATAAAACCAATCCTGGCGCTTTACGTCAGTAAAAGGGATGGGGCCGGTGGTGCGGAACCCAAAGGCGCGGTTCAGCATAGCCACCATGCGGGCCCGGGTCAGGCGTTCGCCGGGGTTGATGGTCCCGCTGCCGTCGCCCTTTAAAACGCCCCATTCCCGCAGCTGGTCCACGTAGGGCTTTGCCCAAGAGGAGGCGCTGGCCCTTTGCTGGGCCAGGGGCGAAAGGGGCAGCGCCCCCAAAAACACCACAGTGCACAGCAAAAGGGCAAGAAGCCGTTTTAGGTTGTGTTTGCGTTTCATGGATATGTATTTCCTTTCTTAAAAATAGGGGGTATCGGTTATTGAGACCTTTTGCGAAATAGCGGAAAGCCGGCCAAATTGCGCGGTCAAGGCGCGGGGAAAATCGCCGGCGGCGATTGTTCTGACCCGACCGAACCGGCAGGTGAGACAGGCGCCTTGGTGGGTGTCTGCCAGTGGCAGACAAGCTGCGAACAGCCCGGAGGCTTTCAATTACAAAAATAAAATGGATTCCGCAAGAGGCCGGCTGTATAAAAGGACCCGCCTCCTTTCTATAGAATAAATCGATACTATTGTATTCCATATTAGGGCAAAAAGCAACAAAAATGTAACCTTTGGGAGATATTCCCATACGGGGCGTTGGAGTCTGTTTTGACCAGGAACAGTGGTTTCGGCGTCCAAAATCCTCAAAAGGCGGCGGGGCTTTTTTGGGGCTTTTCCCCTGGTTCCCGGCCAAAAATCCCGGGTTTCCCCGGCTTTCAAACAGGCGCTGGGGCTTGTTAAAATAGAGGAAACGCCGAAAAAATTACCGCCGCACCCGCTGCATGGTTTTTAGCTGCACGTTAAACACCGCTTCCCGCAGCATGCTCTCCTGTTCGTTAAGCAGATCCAGGTACTTGGCGGCAAAAAAGGGCCGTCCGTCCGCCTCTTTGCCCAGGCGCAGCACCTGGCAGTCCAGCAGCAGGGGGGCAGTCCGGGTAATCGGCACCACAACCTGCACCAGGTCGCCCACCTGGATGGGCCCCTTGCAAAACAGGCTGACCCCCCCGCAGCTTAGGTCCCGGCCAGTGGCCTGCCAGCGCCCGGGCTGGTCCCCGGCAGGGTACACGAAGGTGTCGAAGTCCACGGGCATACGCAGGTTGCTGCGCACCTGGTCGCCGGTAAGCTCCCGCAAGGGCTCGAACACCAAAAGGGTGTTCTGCCGGTGAATTACGTGGGCCAGCTTGGGGGGAATCTCCTCGTCGGCAGGCACAATCTGCACGTGCTCGGCGTTGCTTACGGCAATGGGGTCCCCTTCGAAAATGTTGATTTGCAGGTTCAGCCCATCCGGGGGCCCCTCTATGCTGCCCCGGGCCAGCACCCGGGAGTTCTGGCTGTCCAGCAGCACGCAGACGTTTTTCGGTTTGCTTTTTTTGTTAAAAAACATAGGCATATACTAAGAAACCTCCTCGCTTTGGCTGTTTTCCGCCGGGGCGGGCTTGTTTCGGCCCTGGTTCTGGCGGTTGAAGTCGAAATTGAGAAAATACACATAAATTTCCACCACGGCCCGGTACAGTTCTTCCGGAATCTCCTGCCCCAGGTTCAGCTGGGAGAGAATGGTGGCCAAAGAGTTGTCCTCGTAAATGGGCACGCCGTTTTCCTGGGCTACGTCCAAAATGCGCTCGGCCAGGTACCCCATGCCCGAGGCCACAATGACGGGGGCGGAATCGCTCACACCATATTGCAGGGCCACGGCCCGCTGGCGGGTGGGCTGGCGGGCCGGGCTTTCAGATCTTGACGTCGACACCGTTTTTCACCTCTTGAAATAGTTTTGGGAAGGCGTCCGAAATGTTCAGGGGCTTGCGCATGGCGGAAACTTTTACATCGCCGGGGTTCAGGCCGTTGCGGCGCAGAATGTCCCCCAGGTCCCGGGAAATATCGCCGGAAAAGGCCGCCACCGCTTTGGGGCAGGACACGTGCAAAGAGGTGCGCCCCCCCTGGCTGTCGATCAGCAGGTCAAAGGGGCCCACGCCCTCAATGTCCATTTTCAGCAGCAGCCGGGGCGCGGGCTCTTCCCGCCCGCCGCTGTGCTGGGCGTCCGGGTCGGCCCATATTTCGGAGAACACGGCCTTGTTTTCCCACTGGAAGGGCAGCATCAGATGCAAAAGGGGCATGTAGACGCTTTCATTTAATAAGATGGAGTTCATCAGGCTGTTAAAGATTTCCTGGGCTGCGGTGCCGCCCTCGCCCCGCAGGGCCCGGGCCGCCAGCT
>JAAWSH010000009.1 GCA_022801475.1 Acutalibacter sp.
ATGGCGATGGCGGTCTTGCCGGTCTGGCGGTCGCCGATAATCAGCTCCCGCTGGCCCCGGCCAATAGGAAACATGGAGTCGATGGCCAAAAGGCCGGTTTCCATAGGGGTGTTTACTGGCTGGCGGTCTAGAATACCTGGAGCCGGGGCCTCAATGGGCATATGGGTCTCTGCCTCAATGGGTCCCTTGCCGTCTACTGGCAGGCCCAGGGCGTCCACCACCCGGCCCAAAAAGCCCTCCCCCACTCGCATACCCGCAGTTTTTAGGGTGCGGCGGACCATACTGCCTGCCACAATCTCCTCGCTGTCGCCGAAGAGGATGCAGCTAAGCTCTCCTTGGCGCAGGTCCTGGACCATGCCCTTTACCCCAGAGGAGAACACCAGAATCTCCCCATACTGGGCGTGCTCCAGCCCACCCACCGTAGCGATCTCGCTGTCCACGGTAAGCACCTCGCCTATTTCTTCAGGCAATACAGAGAGCTGCCACTGCTCCATGGCCTCCCGCATTAGAGGCAGCAGGTCCTCTTGGCCTGGCCGCAGCTGGCGTAGGTAGTCCTGGAACTGCCGTACCCGGCCGTGGGGGGTCCAGTCGTACACGTCAGAGCCCACTTGCAGACGGAAGCCGGTTTTCAGCGCCGGGTCATACTCCCACTGCATGGGCACCGTGCGCTGGTACTTGTCATTAAGAAATTTTGTAAAGCGCTGAAGCTGCTGGTCGTTAGGTTCTTTGGCGCTGCGCAGCGTCGCTGTTAAATGCCGTCTATCGGCCCTCATGCTCCGCGCCTCCCTCCGCCAGATTCAAGAACTGGTCGAAGGGGTCCGTGTCTGGGTGGAAAGCCAGTTTTTCCACCGCCTCAGCGGCAAGCCGTTTCAGCTCCCGCTGGGACTCCTTCAGGGCGCGCTCCTGGCTGTGCTCCGCCTGGGCCCGGGCCTGGGCTATGATATGCTGGGCCTGCTCCTTTGCCTGGGCCAGCTGGGCCTCCGCAGATTCCTGCACAGCCAGCTGGGCCTTTTGTCGGGCCTGGCGCACCTCTTCGTCGGCCTGGTCCAGCTTCTGCTGGTACTTGGTCTTAATTTCCTCGGCGGCTTCCAGCTTGGTGGCGGCCTGCCGCTCCAGTTCGCGGTAGTGGTCCTCCCGCTTCTGCATAAAGCTCTTTACAGGCTTGAAGAGCAGGAAGTACAGCCCACCCACCAAAATAGCCAGGTTCATCCAGTGCAGCAGGATCTGCTGCCAATCAATATTCAGAGGCATATCTACACCCGCCTTTATAGTACGAAGATAATGAGGATGACCACCAGCAGGGCGTAAATAATGGCGGTCTCAATAAATACCAGGCCCAGCATCATGGTGGTGCGGATTTTGCCCTCTGCTTCGGGCTGGCGGGCAATGCTCTCAGAGGCCTTTGCAGTGGCCAGGCCCATGCCCACCCCACCGCCGGCTGCGGCAATGCCCACGGCAATGGCGGCGGCCAGCGCCTTTAGGCCAATGGTGTTTCCGGCTTCCTCGGCGGCCTCTTCAGCGGCCGGAGCCTGGTCAGACCCAGCCGCTAGGGCGGGCATGCCTAGGGCGAACAGGATGGACAGCGCCAAGATAACAGCGCAGAGAATTCTTCTATGGCGAAAAAGTTTTTTCATGAGAGGATGCTTCCTTTCCAGTAAAATTTGTGAGAATATCCATGGTATAATCAAATCCAGTCTTTAGGATCTCGCCTGTCAAGGCAAGGAAATCTTTACTGTCCGCCGACCTAGGCCTTGTTTGAAAATAGAGGAAATGACGGATTATTACCCAGAAGAGGTCCATTTCAAGGAAAAAACCGCAAGTTCATCTTCCGATTCACGAAGATTTTTGACGGGGAAAGGGGCCGCTTATGGAAAAAAGACGGCGTATTCGATGTTTCAAACAGGGCCTAACCCTTCTTGGCCTTAGGATGGGCAGGCTCACTGACCTCGCCGTAATACAGCGCGGTCAGCATGGTGAGCACGTAGGTCTGAATAAGAGCATGCAAAAGGGTGAACAGCACCCCTACCACCACCGGCAACACAAAGCTGAGGGTGACAAAATAGTACACAAGCTCTGTCACCAGCAGGCCGCTAAGCAGCGCCCCAAACAGACGGAAGCTCATGGAGATGGGCAGGGAAAATTCCTTTAGGGTTTTTCCAATGCCCTTTACCCCGTTGCCTGCCACGCCCCCGGAGAGGATGATCAGGTATGAGAGCACCCCCAGGGCAATGGCTGCGTTTACATCTGAAAGCGGCGCGGGCAGGGTGATGGCATGGCCCGCTGTAGTGGTGGCCTGAATGCCCAGGAGCTCAAACAGGGTCCCCACAAAAATGTACGACCCAACCCCAAAAATATAGGCCCCCAAAAAGCCGTTGCGATGGGGGCTGTTTGTTTTGGCCATATGGTCGAACAACCCCACCGCCTCTTCCAGCGCCAGCTGGAACTTTCCCGGCGCCAGCCGGAACCTTGGGATAACGAAGATTCGGACACACGCGGCGGCCGCCAGCAAAATGGCCGTTACGGTAAAAGCGGAAATTAACCCTGGGTTCACGGTTTTTCCGCCCAAAAAGTGGATCTGGTTGGTATTGTGCAGCACGGCGTCCCGCATAGCCTCCTGCACGCTTTCAGATCGGCTGCCGGTACCCACCGCCACCGAGCCCACAAGCAAAAGCAAAACCACCGCAAGCCACAGAACCAAACCTTTTTTGTGTTGCTTCATCGCGCACTTCCTTTCCTCCATAAAAATTATAAAATGCTTCTGACGGTGTTCGAACCCGCATTCAAAACCGGAAACCACAGGCGCAAAAACATTTCTCGGTTGTGAATACAGGTTCTATCAACATCATGCAGATTATAGCAACTTTCATAGGCAATGTCAAGTTCGCTGGGGTAAAGGAGGGCGGTGAAAAATTCACAATTTATATATATTTTGACAAAACTCCAGGGTTACCCTTTGGCAAAAAAGCGGCCCCAAGGGGCCGCTTTTTCTATGAATTTTCCTTGCTGCCGTGGAACAGGTCCGCCACCTCACTAATAGTTACATAGGCGTTTTTATCAATATGTTTCACAGCGTTTTTTAGCTTTACTACCTGGAACTGATTCACCACCACATACAGGATGGTCCTTGGCTGGTCCGAGTAAAACCCGTGGGCGTCTATCAAGGTAACGCCTGTGCCAAACTCTTCTGAAATGGATTTCGCGATCTCCTGGGGCTGGGTGGTAATAATCATGGCTGACTTAGAGCTATCCAGACCGTCCACAATAAAGTCCACGGTTTTTGAGCCCGCCGCATAGGTGACAATAGAGTAAAGGGGCAGAATCCAGCTGTCCACAGCAATACCGCAGACAATGTACAAGACCACGTTATAGATCAGTACAAAGGTACCCACCGAAAGGCCCAGCCCCTTGGCAAAGATCACTGCCACTACCTCGATACCATCCATGGCTCCCCCAAACCGGATGGCCAGACCGCTACCAATGCCGGAGATTATTCCGCCGAACAGGGCGCACAAAAACAGATCGGTGCCAGCCAAAGGCGACGCAAACCGAACGTCCACAGGGAACACGTCTGTTATCAACCAGGCAAATACCGCGTACACCGACACCGTGAAAATGGCGTACACCGAAAAAACCGCCCCCTGCTTTTTTAGGCCGTAAAGGAACAGGGGCACGTTAAGCACAATGAGGAAAAAGGAGAGTGAGAGATATTCCGGGGTCAGTTGAGAGAGCAGGATGGACGTGCCGGAAATCCCGCTGTCATACAGCTGCACCGGCGCGATGAAAATGGTGACTCCAATGGCGTTCACCACCCCCGCCAGGAACAGAAAAACAAAGTTCAAGGGCTCCATCTGGCCCAGCAGGGCTGCCGCCCGGCCTCTTAACTTAACCAATTCCATGCACTTCCCTATCAGTGAGATAACTTTATTTTTAGTATACCATAATCTTCCTAAAGGTGCAAGGAGAATTTTGGCGGGAGGAAGCCGGCCACAGGCTCTTCTCCTCCCAAAAAAGAAACCCTAGAGTCTGTTTTAAAACAGGCTCTAGGGTCCGGGTTCTTTTCAGCTAGAAGCGCTTAAAACGTGAAGGTCACATCTCCCAGGTTGGAGTCTATCTTTAGCAGCAGGCCCAGCTCTCCGGGCTCTGCCTGGGCGCCATTTAGATCTTGTACGCTCTCCACGTTCCGCAGCAGTACCCGCAGGCCCGCCGCTTTGCCTTCAAAGTGCAGGGTAACCTTGCCGCCCTGGTTCTTGGCGGTTACAGTGAGGAACTTCTCCCCCTTCATGTCCACCACGTCGGCCTTGGCCTCTCCCGTCAGCTGGAACAGGTGCAGGGTCAAGCTATCGCTGTAGTCATATTCCACGTCCTGGTCGTTGGCGCCAAAGGGGATGATGCTGTTCTCCCGGGCCATCAGGGGCAGGCTCATAAAGTCGTGGACCTCATGCAGCCAGCGGCCGCCTTCTACCACTTGTTTGCTGAGGATGTTGGTCCACTTGCCTGCGGGCAGGTAATAGTCTACATCCCCTTCTTTGCTGAACACCGGGGCCACCAGCAGCCTCTCGCCCAGCATGTACTGGCGGTCCAGGCTGTCGCAGGGAATGTCCTCCGGGAACTCCAGCAGCATGGCCCGCATCATGGGCACGCCTGTGGTATTGGTTTCTACAGCGCTGGTATACAGGTAGGGCATTAGAGAACACTTCAGGTTGGTGAACTTGCGCACCACGTCCACGGACTCTTCGTCAAACAGCCACGGCACCCGGTAAGAGCCGCCCCCGTGCAGCCGGGAATGGGTAGAGAGCAGCCCAAAGGCCGCCCAACGCTTGTACACGTCGGCGGGCGCGGTGCCCTCGAAGCCGCTGATGTCGTGGCTCCAGAAGCCAAAGCCCGAGAGGCACAGGGAAAGCCCCGCCCGTAGGCTCTCGCTCATGGAGAGGTAGTTGGAGGAGCAGTCGCCGCCCCAGTGTACCGGGAACTTCTGTCCCCCGGCGGTGGCGCTGCGGGCGAACAGGCAGGCCTCGTTATGGCCCTTATACTCCTCCAAAAGCTCGAACACGCACTTGTTATACAGATAGGTGTAATAGTTGTGCATCAGCACCGGGTCGCTGCCGTCGTAGTAGACGCAGTCCGTGGGAATACGCTCGCCGAAGTCGGTCTTAAAGCAGTCTACGCCCATCTCCAGCAGAGCCCGCAGCTTTCCCTGGTACCACTTCCAGGCGGCAGGGTTGGTAAAGTCCACCAGGCCCATGCCCGCCTGCCACAGGTCCCACTGCCACACATCGCCGTTGGGGCGCTTGAGCAGGTAGCCCTGCTCCATGGCCTCCTTGAACAGCGGCGACTTCTGGCCAATATAGGAGTTGATCCACACGCAGATTTTCAGCCCCCGCTCCTTTAGGCGCTTCAGCATCCCCGGGGCGTCCTTGAACATCTTGGGGTCGAACTTAAAGTTGCACCACTCGTTTTCCGCCATCCAGTAGCAGTCAAAGTGGAACACATGCAGGGGCAGCTTCCGCTCCTCCATGCCGCCTACAAACTCATTGACCGTCTCCTCATCATAATTGGTGGTAAAAGAAGTGGAAAGCCACAAACCAAAGGTCCAGGCTGGGGGCAGGGCAGGACGGCCGGTCAGGGCGGTGTAGTTGGAAAGCACGGTCTTGGCGTCGCCTCCGCCAATAACCATAAAGTCCAGGCACTCGCCAGGCACCGAGAACTGAGCCCTGGTCACCACCTCGGAGCAGAGCTCATAGCTGACCTCCGCGCTGGAATTGACAAACACGCCATAACCCCGATTGGTCAGGTAGAAGGGGATGTTCTTGTACGCAATCTCCGAACAGGTTCCGCCGTCCTCCTGCCACATATCCACAATCTGGCCGTTCTTCACAAAGGGCGTGAAGCGCTCGCCCAGGCCGTAGATTTTCTCGCCAATGGAGAGGTCCAGCTGGGCCCGCATATAGGGGCCCTGGGGGGTGCTCATGTAACTGATCATAGCATGGCCAAACCGGTCGCCCACCCGGGTTAGGGGCTTACCCTCGTAAAAATACTGGAAGCTGGCGGGGTTCAGGGTAATTTTCAGCTGGGTTTTACCGCTGGTAACGGTAAGCCCGCCCTCCCACTCCTCCACTTCCAGGGGGAGTTCTTCCATATCCAGCTCAAACTGGGGGACCTTTTTGGCCCCGCCCATAAAATGCCAAGCCTGGGTACGGATAATGTCCGCCCGGGGGGAGCTAATAAACATTTCCAGCACAGGCCCGCCCATGCCCCGCATGTCTTGGGGATAAGGCACGCTATACAGATACAGCCGGCTGCCCTCTACCCGGGCTTCGCGAATTTGGACACAGTCATAATTATCCACGCCAGGCATGTTCAGCCAATAACCTTTGGTAAATTTCATTTTTAAGTTCCTTTCTGTTAAAAAACTTTATCGCTTTCGCTGGCAAGAACTGATTACTGACATTATACCATTCCCATTTGCAAAAAGGAAGAGAAAACAGGAAATTTCCCAATTTTTTATTTTGCTTTTGAAAATACATCTCCCGGCAATGCCCTGGCATACGGAGACGGACTCAATCACCCCCTCTGGGGCCATCTGGTCCCACTCCCCCGCCCCTTGTCAGAAACACTCCTGCACAGGCTGAAACGGTGGGGCTGGAGAAAACTTTGCCTTTTGCCGCATCCAAAAAATGCGTACAGGCAGATTATCTGCCCAATTTTCATATATATTAGCAGAATCTCGCCAAACACGAAGCAAAAGGAGTGGACAGACATGTTTTTCGCCAATTTAATCGACCTTTTCTCCCATATCTTTTACCTGCTGCTCCACGTCACCGGCACGGGCAGCTTTCCCCGGGCCCTCTCCTCCAGCCGGGAAAAGGCCTGTCTGGAAGAGTTTTCTCAGGGCAGCCAGGCTGCCCGCCGGGAACTGATTGAGCACAACCTGCGGCTGGTGGCCCATATTGTGAAAAAGTACTATGTCAACGGCAACGACCAGGAGGATCTAATCTCCGTGGGCACCATTGGGCTTATCAAGGCTGTGGATACTTTTGATCCTCATAAGGGGATCCGGCTTTCCAGTTATGCTTCTAAATGTATTGAAAATGAAATCCTTATGTTCTTCCGCACTGGTAAAAAGTCCGCCCAGGATGTATCCATTAACGAGCCTATTGACACAGACAAAGACGGCAATGCCCTGACCCTGATGGACACGATGGCCACAGACGACACGATGATCGACGACATAGACACCCGCATGAAGTCCCGCCGCCTTTACGACTACCTCCCCTCTTTAGAGCCCCGGGAGCGCAGCGTGATCTGCATGCGCTACGGCCTAGGAGGCCGCAAGCCTCTGCCCCAGCGGGAGGTGGCGGATAAACTGAAGATTTCCCGCTCCTATGTGTCCCGCATTGAGAAACGGGCCCTGGAAAAGCTCCGGCTGCAATTTGAACAGGAAGGGTAGACAATTCCCCCATTCTATGCTACACTGTAGACACAGTCAACATAAAAGCCAAGGAATCCCCACTTTAAGGAGGACATTATGCTGGAAGAACTGAAAAAGCAAGTCTGCGACGCGAATTTGATGCTACCCAAATATGGACTGGTAACCTTTACCTGGGGCAATGTGTCTGGCATTGACCGGGAAAAAGGGCTAATGGTTATCAAGCCTTCCGGGGTCGAGTATGACGGCATGTCTCCTGAGGACATGGTTGTAGTGGACCTCCATTCCGGAGAGCGTGTAGAGGGCAAATGGAAGCCCTCCAGCGACACGGACACCCACCTGGCCCTGTACCGGGCTTTTCCAAACGTCGGCGGCATTGTGCATACCCACAGCCGGTGGGCCACCACCTTTGCCCAGGCAGGGCTCTCTATTCCCGCTATGGGCACCACCCAGGGGGACTATTTCTACGGCGACATCCCCTGTACTCGCCGGATGACCTCCTGGGAGATTGGCGGCGCCTATGAGATGGAGACCGGCTGCGTCATTGTAGAGACGTTCCGTGGTACGGACCCCATGACCATCCCCGGGGTGCTGGTACACAGCCATGGGCCCTTTGCCTGGGGTACAGACCCTGTAAACGCGGTTCACAACGCGGTGGTGATGGAAGAAGTGGCCTTTATGGATTGGCATACCAAAGTGCTGAATCCCCATGCTGGCCGGATGCAGCAGGAGCTGCTGGATAAGCATTACCTGCGCAAACACGGAGAAAACGCCTATTACGGACAGGACGCGCAAGCCCAGGAAGCAAAGGAGCAAGCCCATGATTAAACTCGGCGTATGCACCGGCCTGGAGAACGCCCCTCTTTTGGCAAAGGCCGGTTTTGACTATATTGAGACTGCTCTGAACGCTCTGGCCGCCCTGAGCGAGGCGGACTTTGACCAGGGGAAACATTCTCTGGTCCAAAGCGGCCTGTCTTGTGAGGCCGTAAACTGTATGCTGCCCGGGACCCTGGCGGTGGTGGGGCCCCAGGTAGACCGGGAACAGCTGACCAACTACCTAAAACTGGCCTTTGGCCGGGCCCAGGCCCTGGGGGTAGAGCAGGTGGTGTTCGGTTCTGGGGGCAGCCGGGGTGTGCCGGCTGGAACTTCCCACTGGCAGGCCTGGAAACAGCTGGCCGACTTTCTGGCTCTGGCCAGCCCCCTGGCGGCAGAACGCGGGCTGAAAATCGCCATAGAGCCCCTGTCCCGGCAGGAGTGCAATATCATTAACTGCGTTTCCGAAGCTTTGGCTCTGGCCGCGCTTTTAGACCTGCCCCAAGTGGGGGTGCTGGGCGACACCTACCACATGGCCCAAAACGGCGAGCCCCTAAGGGCCCTGGCTCAGCCCGGCAGCCGCCTGTGGCACCTGCACATTGCCTGCCCCCAGGGCCGCGCTTTTCCCAAAGTTGGAGACTCGGCCCATCAGCGGGGGGAATATCAGAAGCTGTTCGCCATTTTAAAGGAGTCCGGCTACACCGGGCGGGTCAGTGTGGAAGGAAACAGCCAAGATTTTGTTCCCGACATTCAGGCCAGCTTTGCCCTTTTGGACCCGCTACGGCGGTAATGGCCCAGAACGTCCCGAGGAAAAATAAGAGGGAGACCGGATTCACCCCGGTCTCCCTTTTGATATCTACCGGCGAATGTCCCCGCCGCTATTTTCCAGGCCCCGCAAGGTCTCCAGGTCCTCCATCAGACAGGCGTCCCCCGCAATGCTGTGCTTCAGCACGCTTGCCGCCACGGCAAAATTTACCGCCTCCTGGGGCCCAAAACGATGGAGCAGCGCGTAAATCAGCCCCGCCGCAAAGGCGTCGCCGCCGCCCACCCGGTCCAAAATCTGGAAGGTATAGCTGGGGCTTTCCACGGTTTCACCCTCCATCCACAGGTAGGACTTCAGGCTATTTTCGCTACTGCTAGGTGCTTCCCGCACGTGTCGGGCTATGCAGCGCAGGTTTGGGTAGCGCTCCGCAAATTTTTCAAATACCGCCGTCTGGGCCACCCGGTCCGGTCGCATAGGCAGGCCATCCTTTACATCCCCTGCCCCCAAGTTTTCCGGGTCTTTCCACAGGTGATAAGGCTCTATGCCCAGCAGCACGTCCACATAGGGCAAGCACTGGGTACAGAAGTCCCGGGCCTGGTCCCAGCTCCACAGGGCTGAACGGAAGTTGCCGTCAAAGCTGACCACCAGCCCCAGCTCCTTGGCAGCGGCCAAACAGCGCAGCACAAGCTCCGCGCATCCCCTGGAAAGAGCCGGGGTAATGCCGCTTAAGTGCAGCCAGTGATACCCGGCCAGCAGCTTTTTTACGTCCACCTGGGCCAGGGCGTACTCGGCCAGGGCGCTGTGCTTTCGGTCGTACACCACCCGGCTGGCCCGGGGACCAAAACCCGCCTCTAAATAATACGTACCCATCCGGTGGGTGGGGGTCTCGGCTGGGGTGGAAAGAATCACCTGCCCACAGTCCACCCCATACCGCCTCAGGTGGCCCAGGGCGGCACGCCCCAGGGGGTTGCCAGGGACCACTGTGAAAAAGCTGCTGTCCACTCCCCAATTTGCCAGGGCCAGGGCGATGTTTGCCTCGCTGCCGCCGTAGTGGGCCAAAAAGCTCTCTGCCCCGGCCAGCATTCCGTGGTCCGGCGGGGTCAGACGCAGAAGAAGTTCCCCCAGAGTGATAAATTTTCCGCCCGCCAGGTTCCAAAAATCCCTCATCATCTGTTCCTCCTCAGTTTTTCCGGGCGTTTTCTACAATCTCCCGGGACTCCCTGCACAGCCGGGTGATTTCTTCCCACCGGCCCTCCTCAATCAGGGAAGCCGCTACCATGTAGGAGCCCCCGCAGGCCGCGATCACTGGGCAGGCCATGTACTCGGCCAAATTTTTCAGGCTGATCCCTCCTGTAGGCATTACCTGAAACTGGGGGAAAGGCGCGCTCATCGCCTTGATTTTGGCCAGCCCGCCGGACTGCTCGGCTGGGAAAAACTTAATCAGCCCCAGGCCGAACTTCAGGGCCGCGTGGTAGTCGCTGGGCGTGGTGCAGCCAGGATAAATAGGTACGCCTTTTTTCTGGGCATAAGCTACCAGCTCACTGTCAAAGCCAGGGGTGACGATAAACGCGCCCCCTGCCGCCAAAGTCTGGTCAATCTGTTCCGTGGTGGTCACAGTACCCGCGCCCACAGTCATTTGGGGACAGGCCTTCTTCATCAGCCGGATGGCTTGCTGGGCCCCCGCCGCCCGAAAAGTAACCTCCGCCACAGGCACATCCCCTGCGCACAGGGCCCGGGCCAGGGGCGCGGCGTCCCGCTCCGGACGGTTTAGCACAATAACGGGCACTATGCCCACCTTTGAAATTAGCTGGTCTATTTTCTTCATAGGTTTCCCTCCAAGTATTCTCTCTGTCCCCGCTGGGCAGGCTGGCGGGGTCCGCCATTGGATATGTACAGCATAACCCAGAACCCGCCCGCCGTCAAGTGTTTCTTCCCGCAGCCAAAAAACCTTCCAAATTTCAGGTCCGCCCCCTTGTTCTTTTGCCTCCTTTTTGATAGAATGTACCTAATCCATCTGCCCCCACGCAGCTGCCGGAGCAAAACACAGGCATTGCCGCAGATGAAAACCAGGAGGTTCTACATGAACAAAAACTATTTTAGCACTCCCATAGACATAAAGGCTGTGACCGTAGACGACCCGTTCTGGAGCGCCTTTCAGGAGACTGTACGCCGGGAGGTGATTCCCTACCAGTGGGAGGCCCTGAACGACCGGGTAGAGGGCGCTGCCCCCAGCTACTGTATGCACAACTTTCGGGCCGCAGCCCAGCTGATGGCAGAGAAAAAGGCCAGCCCGGGCTTTCAGGAGCCCGTCTACACAGACCGGGGCTTTGAGGCCCTGCCCCAGGACCCCGCCCATCCGGACCCGGACAAGTTTTTTGGCTATGTGTTTCAGGACACGGACTTTTCTAAGTGGATTGAAGCCGTGGGCTACTCTTTGACCCAGCACCCGGACCCCCAGCTGGAAGAGACAGCGGACCAGGCCATTGATCTGGTCTGTGCCGCCCAGCACGACAGCGGGTACCTGGACACTTACTATATCCTGAATGGAATGGACCGGGCCTTTACCAATCTGAAGGATCACCACGAGCTATACTGCCTGGGCCATTTGCTAGAGGGCGCAGTCGCCTATTACCAGGCCACAGGCAAGGACAAGCTGCTAAAGGCCGCCTGCCGTTTTGCGGACTATGTAGACTCCCGGTTTGGGCCAGAGCCGGAAAAATGTCAGGGCTACCCAGGCCACGAGATTGCCGAGATGGCCCTGGTGCGGCTGTACGAGGCCACCGGAGAGGAAAAGTACCTGCGGCTAAGCAAATTTTTCATCGACCAACGGGGCGCCGCGCCCAACTACTTTTTGCAGGAGGACCAGGCCCGAGCCGCTTATGAGGGCAAGCCCGCCCCAGAAGACAGCACCGCCCCCTATGCCTATTACCAGGCCCACAAGCCTGTGCGCCAGCAGGAGGAAGCCTTAGGCCACGCGGTGCGGGCGGGATATCTCTATTCCGGTATGGCGGACGTGGCCAGACTGACCGAGGACCAGGAGCTGTTTGACGCCTGCCAAAGACTGTGGGACGAGATTGTGGGAGAAAAGCTGTACATTACCGGCGGCATAGGCGGCACGGTCCACGGCGAGGCCTTCTCTTACCCCTTTGACCTGCCCAACGACACCGCCTATTCCGAGACCTGCGCCGCCATTTCCCTGGCCTTTTTTGCCCGGCGGATGCTGGAAATTCAGCCAAAAGTGGAATATGCCGACGTGATGGAGCTGGCCATGTACAATACCGCTCTGGCCGGTATGGCCCTGGACGGCAAAAGCTTCTTCTACGTAAACCCCCTCGAAGTGAACCCCGCCGCCTGCAAAACAGACGCCCGGCTGCGCCATGTAAAGCCCCAGCGGCAAAAGTGGTTTGGCTGCGCCTGCTGCCCGCCCAACATTGCCCGGCTGGTCACTTCCGCAGCCCAGTACGCTTTTACCGAGAATAAGGACACCCTGTTCACCCACCTATACATGGGGGGCGAGATCTCCAAGCAGGTGGGCAGCGCCCAGCTGCGCCTAAGCTTGGAAAGCCATCTCCCCTGGCAGGGCAAGGCTGCCATGACAGTGCATACAGAAGAGCCCCTTCATTGCACCCTGGCTTTCCGGGTCCCGGGCTGGTGCCAGAATCCCAGCATTACCGGTCCCCAGGCCATGGAGCGGGTGGAAAAGGACGGGTACGTGTACTTTACCGGCATCTGGCAGGACGGAGACAGGGTCTGCATGGACTTCCCCATGGAGGTGCGCCTAAATGCTGCCAACCCCCGGGTGCGGGAGGACCTGGGCCAGGTGGCAATTACCCGGGGGCCCATCTGCTATTGCCTTGAGCAGGCCGACAACGGTGAAAACCTGCATCTGTGCAGAGTAGACGCTGGGCAAATTGACAAAGCGGAACTGGAAAAAGTCGCCATTGGCGGACAAGAGATGACCTCTATCCATGTGCCCGGTTTCCGCCAGGAGCCGCCTGCCCTGGGCGCCCCCCTGTACAACCGCTACACACCGGCAGCGGAACGCCCTGTTTGCCTAAAGTACATCCCCTATTACGCCTGGGCCAACCGGGGGTTGGGCGAGATGCGGGTTTGGGTGCGGGTATAGAAACCATATAGAAGGAGGCCCCTTATGCAAATCCCCGTTGATTATCTGAAGCGCGTTTACGCCGGCTGGTATGGCAAAATTATTGGCGTCCGCCACGGCTCCAACGTGGAGGGATGGACCTATGAGAAGATTGCCGAGACCTACGGAGAGATAGACGGCTACCTGTTCGACTTTAAAAATTTCGCGGCGGACGACGATACCAACGGGCCTATCTTCTTTATTCGGGGCCTGGAAGACTACGCTTGCAGCGAAAACATCACCCCAAAGAATATGGGCGAGACTGTGCTGAACTATGTGCCCCTGGACCACAGTTTCTTCTGGCTGGGAGGCTACGGCGTCTCTACTGAGCACACCGCCCTGCTGAATCTGCTCCACGGCATTGACGCCCCTCTTTCCGGCTCGGTGGAGCTTAACGGCGCCGCTGTGGCCGAGCAGATCGGCGGGCAGATCTTCATTGAGACCTGGGGCCTGGTGAACCCCTGCGACTACCGCCGGGCTGCCCGGTATGCCGCCAAAATGGCCTCTGTCACTCACGGGGGCAACGGCATATATGGGGGCATGTTTGTGGCTGCCTGTGTTAGCGCGGCCTTTGCCGAAAAAAACGTGCAAAATATCATTGAGGCCGGGCTCTCGGTCATTCCCCCAGACTGCGAGTATGCCCGCATGGTCCAGGCGGTACGGGACTTTTACGCCGCCCACCCAGAGGACTGGCGGCAATGCTTTGCCTATGTGCAGGAAAACTTTGGATACCACCTCTACCCCGGGGCCTGCCATATCATTCCCAACGCCGCCGTGGTGCTGCTCTCCCTTCTCTACGGGAATGGAGACTTCTCCCGGTCCATTAATATCTGCAATATGTGCGGCTGGGACACAGACTGCAATGTAGCCAACGTTGGCTGCATCCTGGGTGTGGCCGTAGGGCTGGAGGGCATCCACTGGTCCTGGCGAGAGCCGATCAACGACTTTTTGGCCTGTTCCAGCGTATTGGGATGCATGAACCTACGGGACGTGGCCAACGACGCCCTATACCTGGCCTCTCTTGGCTACCGCTTGGCAGGGGAACCCTATCCCGAAGCCCTGCGTCCCTTCTTAGAGGGCAGTGCGCCCCGGTTCTCCTTTGTGTTGCCGGAGAGCACCCACAGCTTCCGCACAGCAGACTGTGTCAGCACATATGAAAATATTTCCGATTCCACTGCCCTGGGGGGCCGCTGCCTGCGGGCCCGGGTGCAGGCCTCTCCCACTCCCCGGCGGCTGTACAGGCAAACCTATTACCAGCCCCAGGACTTTAGCGACGACCGCTATTCCCCGGCCTTTACCCCAGAGGTGTTTCCAGGCCAGCAGGTGGTGTTTCGGGTGAAACCCCAGAGCCCTATAACCTTACGGGCCTATGCCTATGACCTGTACTCCCAAAGCTGCATTTACGGCGAAAGCGTCCGGGCAGCAGGGTGGACCACCCTGACTCTGGACCTGCCCTCTTCGGACGGGTGCATTGGTCAGGTGGGCCTGGAGCTGCCTGCCGGAGAAGCCGCCGTGGTGGATCTTGACAGCCTGGACTACCAGGGCGGCCCAGACTATGTACTGGACTTCTCTAAGGCCGGGCTGGAGCGCTGGACTGCTTTCCACACCGAGCTAAGCCAGACCTCCACCTCCCAAGGTATTTGGAGTATTGAGAACGGCGCGGCTGTAGGCAGCTGCGCGGACCACGGGGAACTGTTTACTGGGGGCAGGGACTTTGCCGATTATAGTGTTACGGTGGACATTCAGCCCATGCTGGGCCGGACCCACCTGGTGCTTATCCGGGCCCAGGGAAACCTGCGGAGCTATATGGCGGGCTTTCAAGGCCAGCGGCTGGTCATCATCAAAAACCAGAGAGAGCCCAAAGTTTTAGCCAGCATGGAATATCCTTGGGAGAATGGCAGGCCCTACCGGCTGACGGTGGAGGCCAAAGGCAACCGTATCTCCTTGGCGGTGGACGGCCAGTCCTGCCTGTGGACGGAGGACCAGGACCAGCCTTATCTGACAGGCTGTTATGGTTTCTCGGTGCAAAAGGGTAGCCGCTGCAAAATAGAGCGATTCACTGTTCAAAGCCGCTAAGCTTAACTGTCCCCCAAGCTTTCTGCTTCCTTACAGAAGGCCAGCTGATAAACATGAGAAACAATTCTCTAAAACTTCGTGAGGGGTTCTTTAGGGAGGGCCTCTTTTACAAAGTTCCTCCAAGTGGGGGTGAAACAAGAGTCTGCCAGCAAGCCGCGAACCAACCGAAGCGGGGAATCTTCCCGGTTTACTTGGCTGAGCCTAAGGAATGGGGGAATTCCAGTTCAGTGGGTTCCAGCCGATTTTACCGGCAGACGAGACCATCTATAGTAAACGCACTTGAAAATCGGTACATGGCGATTTTCAAGGAGAGCGGCGCGGGCATACCCGTGCCGCCAGGTTCAAAA
>JAAWSH010000010.1 GCA_022801475.1 Acutalibacter sp.
CTTAGGAAACTTTTTACAAAAAGTTTCCTAAGCCGCCGGAGGCAAAAAAGCGCACAGCGAAGAATATGGGCATTTTCCAGGAAAATGCCCATCTGTGCTGAATAGTTAACGTAGTCCAAAAGAGGCAGAATGCATCTTTTGGACTGGGTGGCTTCGCCGCCCAGCTTAAAAATCGGTAAATTCCGATTTTTAAGCGCGTTTACTATAAAGCGCATAATAGGAGTTGATTTGATGGCAGAAAAAAGAGATTACTACGAGGTGCTGGGCGTACAGAAGTCCGCCTCTGACGACGAGATCAAAAAGGCCTACCGCAAGCTTGCCAAGCAGTACCACCCGGACCTGAACCCCGGCGACCAGACGGCCGAGGCAAAGTTTAAGGAAGTGAACGAGGCCTATGAGGTGCTTTCCGACAGCGGCAAGCGCGGCCGCTACGACCAGTTTGGCCACGCGGGGGTTGATCCCAACTTTGGCGGTGGGGCCGGAGGCGGTAATCCCTTCCAGGGAGCGGGCTTCGACATCAACGATATTTTCGACAGCTTCTTCGGCGGCTTTGGCGGGGGCTCCCGCCGGGCCAACCCCAACGCCCCCCGGCAGGGCGGGGATGTGCAGGCCAATGTGGCCATCAGCTTTGAAGAGGCCGCTAAGGGCTGCAAGAAAAATGTTGATTACCAGCAGATTGAGACCTGCGCCGACTGCCACGGCACTGGCGCGGCCCCGGGTACCAGCCCCAGAACCTGTGAACACTGCCACGGCACCGGCCAGGTGCGGGTCAGCCAGCGCACGCCCTTTGGAGTGGTGCAGTCCACCCAGACCTGCGACCGCTGCCGGGGGGCGGGAAAGATTGTGGACACTCCCTGCAAAACCTGCGACGGCAAGGGCCGGGTCCGCCGTCGGAAAACCATTGAGGTCAGCATTCCAGCGGGCATTGACGACGAGCAGATTCTTAATGTAAGCGGCAAGGGCAACGCCGGGACCAACGGCGGTCCCAACGGCGACCTGCACGTGTATGTATCGGTGCGGCCCCACCCCATTTTTCAGCGCCGGGGCAGCGACGTGTGGTGCGACATGCCCATCACCTTTACCCAGGCGGCCCTGGGTGCGGACCTGGAGGTGCCCACCCTGGACGGCAAAGTGAGCTATCATGTCCACGAGGGCACCCAGCCCGGGGATGTGTTCCGGCTGAAGGGCAAGGGCATTCAGAGCCTGCACAGCCGGATGCGGGGCGACCAGTATGTACAGGTGACGGTGGAGGTACCCAAGAACCTGAACAAGCGCCAGAAGGAAATTTTGGCCGAGCTGGACAACAATACCGACGAGAAAAACTATCAGAAGCGCAAGAGCTTTTTTGGTAAGCTAAAGGATATGTTTGGCGACTAAGGCATACAGGCCCGTCTCTCTCAGAAAACTGAGAGGGGCGGGCTTGTTCTATTTTTCCTGGCCGGACCATACACATAAACCAACAGGAAAAGAAAGGTCGGTGCAAAAATGCGGGAGCTAGGTTTCGACCGGGTGGCGGCGCGGCTGCCTCTGCATGGGGAAAGGCTGCTGGCCCTAAACCAGTCGCTTAAGGCCCAGGCCAGCGATATTCGCTTTAAAAGTGGACAACCGGTGGCGGTTTGTGGCCGGGAAGGCGTGTTTTTTCTCAAAGAGTCTGGCGGAACGGCCCGGGGACTGGTCCCAGGGCTGGTGCGGGTCAGCCCGGAAGAGATGCGGCAGCTGTTTATTGGCATCTGCGGCCACTCGGTGTTTAGCCACGAGGAGGAGATTCGCCAGGGCTATGTGGATATGGGCGGCGGCTGCCGGGCAGGGGTGTGCGGTACGGCGGTGGTGGAAAACGGGCAGGTGCGGGGGATGCGGGATGTAACCTCCCTGGTGTTCCGCATTCCTCGGGACGCCCCAGGCTGTGGGGACAGGCTCTTTTTGGAGGGCGTGGACCCTTTGGAAGGCGTGTTGATTGTGGGCGAGCCTGCCAGCGGAAAGACCACCCTGCTTCGGGATCTGGCACGGTCTATGTCCCTGGGGCGCTTTGGCCCCAGTCGGCGGGTGGCGGTGCTGGACAACCGTGGGGAGCTGAGTTTTGGAGAGACCGGGACGGACTCGGCAGGATTTGATTTGGGGCCCTGCGCGGACGTGCTGCTAGGCTGCCCAAAAACGCAGGCCTTCCATATGGCCATCCGCACCCTGGCTCCAGAGATTATTGTCTGCGACGAGCTAGCCCCAGAGGATTTAGCTGCAGTGCATGGAGCAGTATTTGCCGGTGTGGGGCTTGTTGCCACAGTGCATGGAAACCGGGAAAGAGCCCACAGCCGCCCTCTTTGCCGCCAGCTGCTGGAGACCGGCGCCTTTGGCACATTGGTCACTCTAAGCGGGAGGGAGGACCCGGGAAAGCTGTGTTCCATTGAACGAGTGCGGCCTTTTGAGAAAGGCGGAGAGGGATCATGAAGCTTTTAGGCGCTTTATTACTGATGGCCAGCGGTTTGGCCTGTGGGCTGGGCCGTGCCTGGGAACTGAAAAGCCGGGTATCTGCCCTGGCGGAACTAAAGCGGTTTATACAGCAAACCCGGACCGAAGTTTTGTACGCTGCCCGACCTTTGGGGCAGGTGCTGGCCCTGGACGAGAGCCGGTTTGGCCAAGAGGCCCGGAGGCAGGCGGTCTTTGACCGAGACCCTCTAGAGGCTTTAAAACAGGCGGCACAGGCTATTTTAGCCAGCGAAAAGGACAGGAATTTGTTTAACCAGTTTGCGGAGGGTTTGGGGGCCAGCGGGGTCCAAGGGCAGCAGGAGCATTTTCAGCTGTATGGAGCTTTACTAGAGGAACAGCTGGCCCAGGCCCAGGGGGAGTACCGGGAAAAATACCGGCTATACACCGCGCTGGGGCTGTTTGCGGGAGTGGCGGTGTGTATTGTGGTGATATAGAAGCGGTTCTGTGTGATGATTGCTCCGGCAGGAAAGGAAGTTGACAAAACAGTGGATGTAGATCTGATTTTTAAAATCGCCGCCATTGGTATCATAGTGGCTGTGCTGAATCAGCTGCTTATTCGTTCGGGCCGGGAGGAACAGGCTATGATGACTACTTTAGCCGGACTCATCGTGGTATTGATGATGCTGATTCAAGAGATCAACGCCCTGTTTCAGGCCGTGAAGTCTATTTTTCAGCTATGAGTGCCGGGGCGTTGGTGGGCATTGCCGTGTGCGCCCTGTGCGCCTCGGTGTTTGGAGCCCTGGTAAAGCGGAGCAACCGGGAGTATGCCCTGCTGCTGACTGCTGCTGCGGCGGTGCTGATGATTATAAATGTACTAGAAAGCGCGGGACCTTTGGCAGAGCAAATTGCGTCCCTCACCGGCTCGGGCCAGCTGCAAGGGGAGTGTTTGGGCGTGATGCTAAAGGCAGTGGGTCTTACAGTGACAGGCCAACTGGCGGCCAGAATGTGCAAGGACGCGGGAGAGTCCGCTCTGGCCTATGGGGTGGAGCTGGCTACAAAAGTGGCTGTGCTGGCGGCCAGCATGCCGGTGTTGGCCCAGCTGTTCCAGTATCTGGGGGAAATTATTAGCCTATGAAAATAAAGCGAAGGATTATGCGCCTGGGGGTAGGGGTTTTTATCCTGCTTACCATGTTTTCACTGCCCCTTGGAGCACTGGCCTATGAGGGATGCTCACAGGAGGAGCTTCTCCGGGCCAGCGGAGCGGAGGAAGTTTACCGCCAACTGGATCAAGAAGCCAAAGAGCTGTTGGAAAGGGCTGGCGCCGGAGAGGGAATAGCTGGCGGCGGGCTGGACTTACCAGAGGCGTTCCAAGCGGTATCCCAGATGCTGCGGGACAAGCTTAGCGCTCCTCTAAAGGCCTTGGCCGCGCTACTGGGGATCTGTGTGCTTAGCCGGTTGGCCGGATGTTTTGATGAGGAGGGGGCTGCGGGCATTGTACAGCTAATTGGGGCAGCAGTCTGCGGGGTTGTCATGGCAGGGCCGGTGTTGGGGATTATTTCCGGGTGCCAAGGAGTGGCAAAGGTGGCCGCTGGTTTTTTAACGGCAGCGGTACCGGTATATGCGGGCCTGTTGGCTGCCTCGGGAAGCCCCATTACAGGAAGCGGCTATAGTCTGCTGGCCATGGGCGCGGGGGGAGCCATCCCGGTGGTGATTTGCGGGTTTTTGCTCCCTCTGGTGCAGGTGTACTTAGGGTTGTCGGTGGCCACAGCGGTGTCTGGGGCAAAACTGAACAAGTTGGCGGGCTGGGTATACAGCCTGGGCAAATGGGTGCTGACCATGGCGGTCACGTTGTTTACAGGAATCCTCTCGGTGCAGACGGCAGTGAACAGCCAAGCGGACGCCGCTACAGCCAAGGCTGCCAAACTGGCTCTGTCTACTGGGGTGCCTATTGTGGGTGGAGCTCTGGGGGACGCTTTGGGGGCCATCCAAAACAGTGTGCATATGGTGAAATCAGGAGTGGGGGCCTTTGGGGTGCTGGCCGCAGTGTGCATTTTTCTGCCAGCCATTCTAGAGTGCGTCCTCTGGTCAGGGGTATGTGCGGCAGGCCAGGCAGCGGGAGAGCTTTTTGACGTTGGAAAGGCCGGTGGACTGATGAACGCCTTTGCAGGAACGGTGAAAATGGTCCTGGGAATATTGGCCAGCCTGTGGGCCGTGTGTGCAGTTAGTGCGGCGGCGGTGGTATTCGCGGGAGGATAGAAGGAGGAGTATCCATGGAAGAACTGCTGGAACATACTGGGATTGTCTGCGCTGTGATTTTAGGGGTGGAACTCATTGCCCAGCTCTGCCCCAAAAATAAGATGCTGGGCTTTACCCAGGCGCTGGTGGTACTGGTTCTGTTGGTCAGCGCACTGGCTCAAGTATTCTCTTTGCGCTGGGAGGCCTCCTTTGGAGAACTGCAAGGGAATTGGGAAAACCAGGAGCTTCAGAACTATGTAAACAGCCAGTACACAGCCGCCGCGCAGGAAGAGGCTGAAAGATATTTGCAGGGGCTGCTGGGGGCGGCGGGGATGCAGGCGAAAAAAATCCTGGTGGAGGTAGATATTGATAGGGATTCCCGCATAGTATTAACAAAGACGCAGGCTTGGTTCCAGTTCGAGAGCGAGGCCCAGCGGGCCAGGGCATTGCTGCAAAACGCCCTGGGGCCTGATGTCTTGATAGAGGTAACAACGGATGGAACTTAGAAAATGGATAGACCGTCTAAAAGACGCTGTTGCGGGGAAAAAATTGGTCAGCCTGGCCGTGCTGCTGGGAATGGGGGGGATACTGCTTATCTATTTGTCCACCCTGGGGTTCTCCAAGGAGATGGATAGCGGGCCAGAGCGCTCCACAGAGGAACAGGCTGTGGAGGACTGCCAAAAGCGCCTGGAAGAGGACCTGACCCGGGTGGTAAGGGCCATAACAGGAGAGGAAGCACCGGAGGTGATGATAACTCTGAAAAATAACGGACGCTGGGTCTACGCGGCAGATAGCCGGCAGAACGGCGAGGAGACCGAGAACACCCATGTGATTCTGGAAGACGCCCAGGGGGCACAAAGCGGCCTGCGGCTGGCGGATATACAGCCAGAGATTAAAGGGGTGGTGATCGTGAGCAGAAGTGCCGCCGACCCTATGGTGCGGGAAAGACTGATCAATGCGGCCCGCACAGCTCTGGGGGTTTCGGCTTCCCGTGTCTGCGTGGTGGGTAGCGGCGGATAAGCACAACAAAAAATAATCATAAAGGTGGGTCAATCATGATGAAAAAACTTGGTAGAAAACAGCTGGTACTGGCCTCGCTGGTACTGGCGCTGGGGGCCGCGGTGTATTTGAACTGGCAGTTCACAGGGGCGAATAAACTTCCTGTAGGCGAGGGGACCACCAGCAGCCAGCTGGGGGCCGCGCAGCTGGTGAACAATGCTTATGTGGAGACGGTTTCGGACGACCTACAGGGCTCTACCCAAGCCAATGCCCCGGCCACTGGCAGTTCTTTGGCGGAAGCCAGAATGAACCGGCAGAACTCTCGAGACGAGGCCATGGAACTGCTGGACGGCGTGCTGGAAGATGTGGATGCGGACAGTGATGCAAAAAAAGTGGCGGTAGAGCAGGCCTCGGCCATGGCCCAGAATATACTGAAGGAGACCAATGTGGAAAACCTGCTGAAAGCCAAGGGCTATGAGGAATGCGTGGCCTACATAGTGGACGGCCAGTGCAGCGTGGTGGTCTCTGGCGATATGGGAGACAGCGACATGCTGGTAGTGCAGGAAGTGGTTATGGAGCAAACAGGGCTTTCGGCAGAGAAAATCAAGATTGTACCAGCGCCAAAGGAAGAGAGCAAGTCAAATCATGAATGAAGATTAGGGCTTGTTTGAAAATAGGGGGAATGAGAATTTTTTGTCCAGAAGCGGTGAATTTCAAGGAGAAAACCGCAGGCTACTGTACAGCGGGGATTTTCCACGCGGAAAGTAGCCTCTTCTGGGCAAAAAGACGGCGTTTCCGATTTTATAAACGAGCCCTAAAAACGAAAAGGCTGCGTCTAATAATTTGCGGCGGAGTCGGGCGTTTGTGATCCATTATTTACAGGGTCCCAAACGCGTTAAAAAAGATCGTCTATAGAAGCCATTGGGCGGCAGGTGAAAATTCTTACGAATTTTTTTACTTGCCGCCTTGCCCTTGCCCAAAATGGAAATAAGTGCTATAATATTCTTTACGCCGGAATAGTGCTTATTTGAAAATAGAGGACAGGAGGGAATTTTGACCTGAAGCGCCCCATTTTAAGGAGCAAGCGCCAAAGCAATCTTTTCGGATCCATAAGGATTTTCTATGCTAAAAGCGCCGCTTAGGGTCAAAAAAGCAATGTCTCCGATTTTTCAAACGGGCCTCAGAGGGTGGAGCTGGTTTTGAAATTTAACACGAGTATCTTTGGGATTTTTGCGGGCATACTTTCTGCCAGAAGGGATGTGCTGCAAATATGAAAAAGACCTCAAAAAAAGCGCAAATTAAGGGCGCGGCCAGTATAAAAAGCGTTGCTGTGAACTGTAATGGAGAGGACCAGGAGAATCAGGAAAACCAGGAGCTAACCGAGCAGCAGAAGCAGATTACCGAAAGCGGCTCGGTGGTAACCCACGGCCACGGCCACACCGTGCACTGCCTGACCATTATCGGGCAGATTGAGGGCCACTATATTCTGCCCTCCCAAAACAAGACCACCAAGTATGAGCATGTAATCCCCCAGATTGTGGCAGTGGAAGAGGACCCCCAGGTAGACGGCCTTCTTATGCTGCTGAACACTGTGGGCGGCGATGTGGAGGCCGGCCTGGCCCTGGCAGAGCTGGTGGCGGGTATGAAGAAGCCCACGGTTTCCCTGGTGCTGGGGGGCGGGCATTCCATTGGCGTGCCCTTGGCTGTGGCGGCCAAGCGCTCGTTTATCGCGGAGTCAGCTTCTATGACAATCCACCCTGTGCGCATGAATGGCCTGGTGCTGGGCATTCCCCAAACGTTAGAGTACTTTCAGCGGATGCAGGACCGGATTACCAACTTTGTGACGCAAAATTCTAATATCAGCAAAGAACGCTTCACCACCCTTGCCATGAACACCCAGGAGCTGGTGATGGACGTGGGCAGTGTGCTGGATGGCCCCGACGCGGTGGAAGAGGGGCTTATCGACTCCTTGGGCTCCTTGTCCGACGCCATGGAGTGTTTGTTCCGTATGATAGACAAGGAGAAGAAAAAGCGGACCAAGCCAGCTCCGTCCAGGAAAAAGAGCGGCTAAGCTTTGCGGCTAGGGGAGAGCCTCCCGGCCGCTACATAAAGTCAGCACATATTTTTTGCGAAAGGAACATATTATGACGATTTTTGACGCGATCCTTCAGGGCGTGATCCAGGGCGCTACCGAGTTTCTGCCAGTGTCCAGTTCTGGGCACCTGTCCATTTCCCAGCACATGTTCGGCATCGAATTGCCGGGCATCCTTTTCGACGTAATGCTTCACCTGGGCACGCTGATCGCGGTGGTCTTTGTGTACCGCCAGCTGATTTGGCGGCTGATTAAGGAGTTCTGCCTGCTGGTGGCCGACTTGGTGCGGGGACGTTTTCAGTGGAGCGAGATGAATGAGGACCGGCGGCTGATTTTTACGCTGATCATTGGGCTTTTGCCCTTGTTCCTGTTGTTTGCGCCTATTCCGGGCACGGACCTGAAGGTAAAGGACTTTTCCGAGCTGCTGGCCGCAGATTCCAGCATTATTGCCGAGGGATTGGCGCTTTTGGCCACCAGTGTGCTGTTGCTTTTGGGTGTTTTTGCGAATAAGCAGAATAGCGCGGGCCGCCATGCGGCAGGGCGGGCTCGTGGCAAAGGAGCGGGAGGCCGGAAAAGCCTCTCGGTACCAGACGCCATTATTGTGGGACTTACCCAATGCCTGGCGGCGGTGTTTCCGGGGTTGTCCCGGTCAGGGTCTACTATGTCGGTGGGCCTGCTGCGGGGCGTTAACCAGCAGACAGCCCTGGATTACTCCTTTGTGCTGGGCATTCCGGCCATTGCGGCCGCGGCGCTTGTGTCTCTTAAGGACGTGGGCGCGGCCGGGGAGCATATTGGCGCGGTGCCCCTGCTGGTTGGGGTAGTCACTGCGGCGGTGGTGGGCTTTTTGGCCATCAAGCTGCTCAAATGGATTGTAACCACAAATAAGCTGTACATTTTTGCGATCTATACATTTTTAGCCGGAGCGGCGGTTACGGTAATTGGCTTTATTGAGCAGAGCACAGGCACAAACCTGTTTACCGGCAAACCGCTATAGGTATGGAAGAGGGATAGGAGGAAAAAGAACTTGGCACAAGAGAAAAAGCCTGCCCAGCGCGGGACCCGCGGCGCTGGCAAAAAAACCACAAGACCGGCGGGCAGGGCCCCTGCCGCTTCTCAGGGCAGGCGGGTAGCCAAGCCCACCGCTGAGGAAATCCGTCAAAAAAACCAGGTGCGGGCTGTGGTACTGTTTGCCTGTGCCGTATTTGTGGGCTGCCTTTCCATTGTAGAGGGCGATAGCCTGTGGAAATGGGCCCACAATGCCCTTCTGGGTCTGTTTGGGGGCTGGGCGGTGCTGTGGCCGGTGCTAATGGTCTATGTGGCCGTTATCACCACCCTGGACAAGCCCATGGGTTCCATTGGCGGCAAGGTGTGGCTCACTGCTATTATTATCCTGCTGTTCTGCGCCACTGGCTATATCTTTGGCGGAATCCGTCCTGCCGAGGGGCTGGGCTTCTTTGAATACATAACCCTCCTTTACCGGCAGAACGCTGGGGTAGGCGGCGGTGTGCTGGGGGGCGTGTTAGGTCAACTGCTCATCAGTGCTGGGGGAAAAACCGGCGCGCAAATTATTATCCTTTTGTTACTGTTTGTGGGGATCATGATTTTAACCGGCACTACGCTGTTGGGCCTGTTCCGGACCATTAAAAAGCCGGTGGACGTGGTGAACGAGAGTATTCAGACCGCCCGCCAGCGCCGGGAAGAGGAGCGGCTGATATTGGAACAGGACCGGCCTAATATTGATGTGCCCTTGGAGCCGGTAATGCCCGCGCATCCAGTTTCCAGCGAGCTTTCGGCTTTGTTCCCACCCGTGGAGCCCAGGAAGAAAAAGTCTCAACACAACGAGAAGCTGGACCGCCTGCAAGAGGTGTTTGGGATTGCCCAAGAGCCGGAAAAGAAGGAGGAGCCCGCGCCCCCGCCGGTTTCTGAAGAGCCCCAGGAACCCCAGCTGCCTGTCTCGCCGGTGGTTTCTGCTAACCCGCCTATGCCGGACCCCGAGACGGTCCTTCAGCCGGAACCTTCCGCGCCAGAGGAGCCCCCACCCCCGGTGGTCAAGCTCTTTGAACAGGCCCAGGAGGAACCAGAGCCCCAGATTCCCATGCCCGAAAAACCGCGGACCGCCACCCCCAGCGAGATGGCGGACTATTTGGCCCAGGGGGCCTACTGCTTTCCTCCAGTGAGTATGCTGGCGGTGAGCCCCCAGGTGGACCACGCCAAGGAGACCGAAGAACTGCAAACCAACGGCCGGGTGCTGGTAGACACCCTAAACAGCTTTGGGGTGTCTACCAAAATATTGGATATTTGCCGGGGGCCTTCTGTAACCCGGTATGAGATACAGCCAGCGGCAGGGGTGAAGATCAGCAAGATCACCAGCCTCTCCGACGACCTGGCCCTTAGCCTGGCGGCCACTGGCGTACGCATTGAGGCGCCCATACCCGGCAAGGCGGCGGTGGGCATTGAGGTGCCCAACCGCGCCCGCAGCACGGTGCGTATGCGGGACTTGATCCAGTCCAATGCATTCCAGACCTCCAAGGGCAAGCTTTCGGTGGCCCTGGGCCGGGATATTGCCGGCCAGCCGGTGGTGGCGGACATTGCCCGCATGCCCCACCTGCTGATTGCGGGCACCACGGGCTCGGGCAAGTCGGTGTGCATCAACTCATTGATTTTAAGTGTGCTGTATAAGGCAAGCCCAGATCAAGTGCGCTTTTTGATGATTGACCCCAAAGCCGTGGAGCTTACCGAGTACAACGGGCTGCCCCACATGCTGGTGCCCGTGGTCACCGACCCCCATAAGGCGGCGGGCGCTTTGGGCTGGGCAGTGAACGAGATGATGAAGCGCTACAGCGTGTTTGCCGACTGCAATGTGCGCAACCTGGAGGGCTACAACAACCTGGCCGAGGCCCAAAACTATGAGGACGAAAACGGCCAGCCTATGCAGGCCATGCCCCAAATTCTTATCATTATAGACGAGCTGGCTGACCTGATGATGGCCTCTGGCAAAGAGGTGGAAGATTCCATCTGCCGCCTGGCCCAGCTGGCCCGGGCCGCAGGGATGCACCTGGTGGTGGCCACCCAGCGTCCTACTGTGGATGTAGTGACAGGTCTGATTAAGGCCAATATTCCCAGCCGCATTGCCCTGACGGTGTCTACCTCTACCGACTCCCGAACCATCATTGATACCGTGGGGGCGGAGAAGCTTTTGGGAAACGGCGACATGCTTTTTGCCCCAGTGGGCACCAACAAGCCAGTGCGCGTACAGGGCTGCTATGTGAGCGACGATGAGATCTCTTCCATTGTGGAGTTTGTGAAAAAGACAAAGGCGATTGATTACGACCAGGAAGTGATTGAGGAAATAGAGCGAAACGCGGCTAATGCGGAGGCGAGTAAATCCGCAGACGACGGAGGCGGCGGTGATGTGGACCCCATGATGGATGAAGCCATCAAAGTGGTGGTTGAAGCTGGACAGGCCAGTACCTCCCTTTTGCAGCGGCGGCTGCGGCTGGGCTATGCCCGGGCTGGGCGGTTGATTGACGAAATGGAGCAGCTGGGCATTGTGGGCCCCCACGAGGGCTCAAAGCCCCGGCAGGTGCTGATGAGCTATACCCAGTGGCTGGAGCGGAACATGCAAAAGCAGGACCCTCCAGCAGACACGGAGTGAAAAAAAGGACGGACCAAAAATTGGTCCGTCCTTTTTTGCGGTATTGGCGATAACAATGTTTGGCAATCAACCTTACAAATCCATAAAAGCCAGAACAAAAAGCCTAAGTCATTAACCGAACCTGTCCGTCAATGAGCAAGGCGATGCTGTGGCGTGTTTCCTCCCGAATGCGCAAGAGCGCCTCCCCAATTTTAATGCGGGTCCCTCGGTGCGCCACGTCAAAGGCGGCCCGGGCGCCGGGCTGCTGTGCGGCAGCCTTTTCCGCGTCCTCTAAGCTCTTCATATACTGACTTAACTTCATCTTGTTCACCGAGAGCTGCATCCGCAGCTTTGACATTCGGGTCACCTTTACAGTGCTGTGGGGCTGACGTTCGGTTTCCGCCAGTTCGTGCTCCAGGCGTTCGATCTCTTTGCTGATAATATCCTTTTCATAGTCCTCCCAGGGGAGCCCGCCCAGGGTAATGGTGGTACGCACCTCGGTCTTAGAGCCCAGCGTATTGGCGCCCACCTCCCGGGCGGCCCATATATTGCCGCCGATGATGGTGCCCCGACCGGTCTGCACAAAAACAGCGGCGTCGCTGTATACATTGCAGCCAATGATACACTCGCTGTGTAGGTTTTCCCGGGCATAGACCGTACAGTTTTCCAAGTATTTGGCAAAGATGTCTTTGTGGGCCCGAATAATCGCCTGGTTGTTGCCCTGCACGCCCTTGGCCAGCACCAGGTCGCCGCCTGCCTCAATATTGCTGGATTCCACCACGCCGTCTACCTTGATATTTCCCATGGCCCGCACAGAGAAGCCGCTGCAAACATCGCCGGTAATATGGACGTCTCCCAGAAAATTAATGCTGCCGGAAGAATAGTCTACATTACCGTTAATAATCAGCTCGGGGTGCACCTGGAACACCTTGCCGGAAAATTCCAGGTTGCCGGTTTTAGTGGCAATTAGCGCGGTACCCTCCTCGTTAATCGCGGTATTGCGGCCCATGGGCACAGGGGCGGGCTTGCCGTCCATGGTGGGGATCACCTTGCCCAGCACGTTTTTTCCGGGCACGCCGGGACTGGGCGGGGCAATATCGCAGATGACCGCGTCTTTTTCAATGTTTTGATGAGAGGACACAGCGGTATAGTCCACCCGGTTATATTCATCTACAGGCAGGGTGCGGTCCACTTCCCGAGGAAAATGGTCGGTAATTCCTCCGTTCACACCAGCCACAGCGGCCTGGCCCCGCGCCGCCAAGAATAGCTTAAAGTACCGGTCCTCCCGCTGGGGTAGCTCTTCCAAAAATTCCTTGTCCACCCCAAAGGAGACCTTGCTGGTTTCCAAAGCGCTGGACAGAGTCTTTGCCGAGAGTTCTTTTCCCTCTCCCACAGGCGGGAACACTAGCACCCAGGCGGAGAGAAGGTCTTTGGCCAGATAGATCACTGCCTGGGCGTCCAGATTTACAGGAACATCCTCCTGTTTGGGAGTAGCGGCGCTTAAACGGCTGTTGGCCAAGGCGGTGAGGCTTAGCTGAAATTTGGCGTTTTCACCCGCTGCCTGTTCGGAGGTAAAAATGGCGGGACCGCCCTCGTTTTGAAAACTCAATTGGGGCATAGGCAGCCAGCCCTGCTCATCCCGGCGCTTGCGCCAAAGCTGATGCAGGGGGTGGTCGATGGGGAGCGTGACCGTATAGGGATCCTCTGTCTGGGCGGCCCCGGCGGGGCGCTGGTGTTCGGAAAGCTTCAGGGGTTTGCTGTGAACCGGCGCTTTTGCGGGCCGCTCCTGAACGTCTTGAACGCTTTTCTTTGCGGGTTTTTTCCGGGAAAACCGAAACGTATGGGTGAAAAATCGAGATGTAAGAAACTTGGTAATAAAGGAAGGTTTGTTGGCCATAGGGGGCACCTCACTTTCTTTCAATGGCGTGATCATGGCTCCTTACTTCTTTCAAAACCTATCACAAGATGCTTTGCATACATTATAGCTGGTTGGAGAGTTTTTTACAAGGGGAACTTTGAAATTGAATAAAAATTTCTGACAGAGGCTGTAAAAGATGAAAAAAATGAATGGTTTTTCCATCTTACATCCGTTTTTGACAAAGCTATTTCAGCATGCTATACTTAAAACCACCTTAAAAATTCAGAATAGGGGGAGACTGATATGACTTATGACCAGGCAATGGCAAAGGTGAATTCCCGGCTGCTTTTCGGGATGCAGCCCGGGCTGGAGCGGATTCAGCGTCTGCTGAAAGAGCTGGGCAATCCCCAGGAAAACCTGCGGTACGTTCATGTTTGCGGAACCAACGGCAAGGGAACCACTTGTGCCCTTACCGCCAGCGTGCTGCGGCAGAGCGGCTACCGCACTGGCATAAACCCGTCGCCATATGTGGTGGATTTTCGCGAGCGGTTTCAGGTCAACGGGGAGATGATTACAAAGGAGGAGTTTGCCCAGGAGATGGAGGAGATCTGGCCCGTGGTAGAGCGCCTGGACGCGGAAGGCTGCCGCATCTCCGAGTTCGAGCTGGTCACCGCCATTGGGTTCCACTGGTTCGCGAAAAAGTCCTGCGACGTGGTGGTGCTGGAGGTGGGCATGGGCGGCCTGTATGATGCTACGAATGTGATTCCCACCCCAGAGGTGGCAGCCATGGTATCCATCTCTCTGGACCACACGGCCTGGCTGGGGGATACGGTGGAACAGATTGCCCGGGAAAAGTCCGGGGTTATTAAAGAAGGCGGCCGGGTGGCGCTGTATCCCCAGCAGCCGCCAGAAGTGCGGGCTGTGATAGAACAGGCCTGCACGGAAAAACACGCGTCTCTGGCTGTGCCGGATCTAAGCCGGATTCAGGTGCTAAGCGAGAGCATGGAGGGTACGGTGTTCCAGGCAGAGGGCCTGCGGCTGCGCACGCCCTTTTTGGGAGAACACCAGGTGAAAAATGCCGCAACCGTGCTGGAAATTATCAAAATATTGCGTACCCGGGGCTTTCATATTTCAGACGAGGACCTGGCGGCAGGGTTTGCAAAGGCCTTTATCCCCGCGCGCATGGAGATTATTAGCAAAAAGCCCTTGTGTCTTTTGGACGGCGGCCACAACCCGGGCTGCGCTCTGGCGCTGAAGGATGCCCTGCTGCGGTTTGTGCCAGGGCGGCGGGTGGCTGTGATGGGCATGATGTCAGACAAAGACAGCGCCTCGGCTTTAGAGATCCTGGGGCCGCTGTTTGATCAGATTGTGACAGTGGCCCCGAATAATCCCCGGGCCCTTAGCGCCCACGATCTGGCGGCGGTGGCGGCCCCCTTCTGCTTGCGGACCATAGCGGCGGAAAGCGTAGAGCGGGCTTTGGATATGGCCCTGAAGGACCTGGGGGAGGAGGGCGCCCTGGTGGTTTGCGGATCGTTTTATCTGGCGGGGGAAGCGCGGGAACTGTTATGGAAAAAAATGAGGGATTGCTGACATGGTTTTGCAAAAAACGCGGGAAAATCTGTGTAGAATGGTGGTAGCTGGTCTGGGGACGAGAAATGGGACAGACTGCGCGGCGCCGACAGATAAGTTTTCCTAAGAGAACGACTAGGATACACTGGTATTATTAATATATTATGGATTAGGTTGCTTGGACACTCTCCTGGCCTTTATCGAACCTCGCTGACCCAATAATGATATATTTATTTACAATAGAAAGGAAGTATAAAATGAGTATTCAGCTCAGTTACAAAGAAGGCGTGCTCACCGCCAGGCTGGGCGGCGAGATAGACCACCACACGGCCAGGGAAATGCGGGAGTCCATTGATGACACAGCCCAAAAACTAAAGCCCTATTGCCTTCGCCTGGACTTTTCCGACGTGCCCTTTATGGACAGCTCCGGTGTGGGGC
>JAAWSH010000011.1 GCA_022801475.1 Acutalibacter sp.
ATGCTTGAAGAAAATCGCGCTGGCTCCCCGGCCTCTTTCCAGGCCGGTCTTTCCCAGGCGCACCTTCTTTGGGGTCATCTCGGCGGGCAGCCCCTCTTTTTTCGCTGTGATGGCAGACTGGGCCACCTCGGCGGTTTGCAGCACATCCTCATAATAGTTATTCTTATTTTTTACTACCAAGAGCAGAGCCACCAGAAAAGCGGCGGCAATCAGCAGTGCGCAAAGCCCGGCGGTCAGCCATTCTTGGGCAAAGACGCCCCCAATCAGGCCTGCCGCCCAGCCGGACACCGGGAAGAATATCCCTATGGTGGCCAAAAAGTTCGTGCCCTCTTCCAGCAAACCAGTAAACTCTGTTAGCAAAAAGCCCCCTTCTTCCGGCAGAGAGCCCGAAGCGCTTACCGCCAGCACCCCTGGCAGGCAGCGGGCCAACATCCAGACTACAAAGCCCAAGGTGACACCATACACGCAGTATTTCACCACGCGTCGTGCATTGTCGTTTCCGCTGCTGCGCACATAGGCCGCCATGGCGCAGACTTGCCCTAAAAACAGGCTAAGACCATAGCCCAAAACAATGAATATCAGGTGCCCATATTCCACCCCATAGAGCCCATGCATCCAGTTGTACTGGAACAGCAGGAAGAACCCCAGCAGCAGCGAGAGCCCCAGCTGCCGGAACAGCCCATAGAACAGCACTTTGTTGGGCCGCAGGGGGGACGGAAACAATACGCTTACATCCGAAAGGGTAAACATGGGATAGTTCCCCGCGCCGCCGTTGACGCCGTTTATAAAGGTTATCAAGAACATCAAGCTATAGAACAGCACCATAATAGCCGTCAGCTCCTGAAGCGGCCGCAGCTCTAAGTGTTCCGCGTTGGTCTGTCCCCCAATGGTAGAGAGAACCAGCGCGGCGGCGATAAATATTATGTAAATCAGTTTGGCCGGATGCTTTACCGCCTCTTTTAGCTGGTTCTTCAGCTTCACGGCCGTTAGGTACATCAGCGGGCTCTTCATGCCCCCACCCCGCCTTCTGTAATCTGGAAGAACAGCTCTTCCAAAGACTGCCCCTCGCTGCCATCGTTGATCTTGGTTGCCGCAAAACGGCCGTTCATCATGATATTGGCCACATCCCAATAGTCCTCTACGCTATCAATCATATGGGTACTGATCAAGACAGACGCCCCGTCATCCTTCAGCTCCCGAAAAATATTCTTTAACTCCTTAATGGCGTGGGGGTCCAGGCCCACCAAGGGTTCATCAAACACAGCCACCCGGGGCCTGTGGCACAGAGCACAGCAGATGGACAGCTTCTGCTGCATGCCTTTGGACAGTTCTTTGCCCAGCTTATCCTTTTTATCCCACAGCTCCAGGCGTTCTAAAAGCTGTTGGGAATAGGCCTCATCATACATCTTATAGGCACGGCGGATGAACTCCAGGTGTTCCGAGACTGTCAGCAGGTCGTACACCGCCGGCATCTCGGGAATATACCCCAACTGGCGCTTGGCCTCTTGGCTGGTGTTTTCCGCGCCATTGATCTCAATACGCCCGGTAAAGCGCAGCAGACCGGTGATACATTTAATAATGGTGGATTTTCCCGCGCCGTTGGGACCTAAAAGGATACCGATCTGTCCGTCCCCCACCGCAAAGCTGATATTATCGTTGGCCAAATTCTTGCCATACTTTTTCGTCACGCCGCTAATTGAAAGCATCGCGTCATTCTCCCTTTTCATAAAAATGGTTTGCGCATGATATTATTATAATATCGCGCAGATATCCTGTCAAGCGCAAATTGCACTCTATTTCTCATTTTACGAGAAAAGCGGCTTATGCACAAGGCCTCCACAAAAATTGTAAGAGAATCGACAGGAATAGAAACTCTTCTGCGCCACAGTGCCGCTTAGACATAATAACACATAAAACGACTTGTGTCAATCGCGTAATGTGATTGACACAAGGTTTATTCTTTTCGCCATCTCCCTACAATAGATGAGAGGGAGTGATACATTCTATGAAAGCGGAATACAAAGAACTCTATGAAAAATTTGGCCTCAATGTGGTCTACTACCGCAAACGCAAAAAGTTGACCCAATTACAGCTGGCGGAGCTGACAGACATTGACCGCAGCCATGTAAGCGCTATAGAATTGGGCAAGGTAGGGGTCTCTTTTGACGTCATCTTTAAGCTATGCCAGGTACTGGACGTCAAACCCCGGGATTTATTTGATTTCAGAGAATAGACATTAAAGAAAAAAGCCCTGCTTAGCAAGGCTTTTTTAAGCAACAAACCAATATGCAAAAATGTAGGTGTAGAGGCTATGGATGATCGGACCGGTTTCACCCGCTGGCCCAAGGCCTTTAAACCGCGCTACTCTTCTTCCTCCGCCTGCTTTTCCTTTACAATCAGCAGTCTTGCCAGCCGCTGGTCGTCAATTTCCAGCACCGTGATATTCAGGCCTTCCACCAGCACCTGGGGATGCTCCCCTTCTTTCGGAATACGCCCCAGCCGGTCGGTTACCAGACCCGCTATGGTGTCATAGCTGCCTTCGGGCAGCTCCACGCCGGTTAAATCAGAGATTTCGTCAATAGAGGCGGTGCCCTCCACAGTAAACTCCGTCTCGCTTACCCTGTGGATCTCCTCCTCTTCATGGTCGTACTCGTCCTGAATATTGCCCACGATGGACTCAACTAAATCTTCCAGGGTGATCAGCCCCGCGGTACCGCCATACTCGTCCACCACAATGGCGATCTGCACCTTGCGCTCGGTCATCTCTGTAAAAAGCTGGCTGCATTTTTTCGTCTCGGGAATAAAATAAGCCGGACGCATCAGCTGGGTTATCAGGGTGCCTTGGGGGACCGGGCGGCCCACAAAGGGCAGCAGGTCCTTAACATAGCAGATTCCCACCACAGAGTCAATGTCCTCGTGATATACCGGCACCCGAGAGCAGCCGTGCTCTACCGAAAGCTCTACCACCTGTTGGGGCCCCGCGTCGTCCGGTACCGCCAGAATATCGGTACGATGGGTCATGGTCTCACCAGCCGTGGTATCATTGAAGTCCAGAATATTGGCAATCATGTCCTTTTCCGTCTCCTCAATGACGCCTTTTTCCTCACCCTCGCCCACCATCTGCAAAATTTCTTCCTCAGTAACCGCATCCTCCAGGGAATGGGGATCAATGCGGAACAGGCGCAGAATGCAGTTGGCTGTGAAGTTGGCAAAACCCAAAAAGGGCGAAACCATTCGGGTCATAGCAAAGATCAGCCGCGCGTTGTGGTAAGCAAAACGCTCCGGAGCATGGCGCACCCCTTTTTTGGGCAGTAAGTCCGCAAATAGAAAAAAAACCACCAGATATGCCACCGCTGCCAAAAAACAGGCAAACGCCCCCCGCAGACTGGAACTTTTCAGCCCAGGAAACGCGGCATACAGCGGCCCATAAAAGGCGGCCACACAAAAGGCCAAACCAAAAATACCGCAAAAC
Source organism: Acutalibacter sp. (assembly GCA_022801475.1). Lineage (GTDB taxonomy): Bacteria > Bacillota > Clostridia > Oscillospirales > Acutalibacteraceae > Acutalibacter. Next base: position 3,473 of record JAAWSH010000011.1, read on the forward strand.
AGCAGACCGTACTGCATGGGCGATACCGCGCCAACACGGGCCTTCATGGCCTTATGCAGCCGGCGGGCGCTTTTGCTGCCGGAATCCGCGTCCTTTTTCACCTGGGAAGGGGACAGGCTGTCCACAGCGGACTCTCCCGCAGCGTACAAGGCGGAAAGCCCAAGGAATAAGATCGTCAAAAGAATCGGAACGACGGTTAAACCGTCCGGGTCGTCAGGCATAGATTTGCCTCTCCTTTCAAAATTATTGCATACTATTGTACTAGAAAACTCTGTGCTTGTCAATCATCATATCCTCAAGCCAAAGTTACCGGCCTTAAGGATGAAATGATTTTTCAGTAAACTTTTATCAAAATTGAATAGACAGCGGCTGTGCCGCGGAAACCCGCGATTTTTCTATAATATGCCCCTGGAAATTTCGCAAAAGAGTCATTTTTGCCTTTACACCGCCTAAAAAAAATGGTAGAATGATATGGCAAGGGCGCAGGCGACCTCTGCGTTCATCCGTTGTGTATTTAATTTTCTCATGCATGTACACGGAGCCCCGCCGCCCGGCCCGATCACCCCAAAAGGAGGAATATCGTTAAAATGCCAAGAAAAATGAAGACCATGGATGGCAACACCGCCGCCGCGCACGTTTCCTATGCGTTCACCGACGTTGCGGCCATCTACCCCATCACCCCCTCTTCCGTGATGGCCGACGAGACCGATAAGTACGCTGCCGCCGGCCGCAAGAACCTGTTTGGCCGCGAGGTGCGCGTCACCGAGATGCAGTCTGAGGCCGGCGCCGCCGGCGCTGTGCACGGCTCTTTGGCGGCTGGCGCTCTTACCACTACCTACACCGCCTCTCAGGGCCTGTTGCTGATGATCCCCAACATGTACAAGATCGCCGGCGAACTGCTGCCCAGCGTCATCCACGTTTCCGCCCGTACCCTGGCCACCCATGCCTTGAACATCTTCGGCGACCACTCCGACGTGTACGCCTGCCGCCAGACCGGCTACGCCATGCTGTGCTCCAACTCCCCTCAGGAGGTTATGGACCTGGGCGCTGTAGCTCATCTGGCCGCTATTAAGGGCAAGGTGCCCTTCCTGCACTTCTTCGACGGCTTCCGCACTTCTCATGAGATCCAGAAGATTGAGACCTGGGACTATGAGGACCTGGGCGAAATGCTGGACTGGGACGCTGTGAACGCGTTCCGCCGCCATGCCCTGAACCCCGAGCATCCCGTGCTGCGCGGCCAGGCCCAGAACGGCGACATCTTCTTCCAGGCCCGCGAGGCCTGCAACAAGTACTACGACGCTGTGCCCGAGGTGGCCGTCGAGTACATGAACAAGGTAAACGCCAAGCTGGGCACTGACTACAAGCCCTTCAACTACTACGGCGCGCCTGACGCGGACAAGGTCATCATTGCTATGGGCTCCGCTTGCGAGACTATTGAGGAAGTCATCGACTACCTGATGGCCGCCGGCGAGAAGGTGGGCCTGGTGAAAGTGCACCTGTACCGTCCCTTTGTGGCCAAGTACCTCTTGGACGTGCTGCCGGAGACTGTAAAGACCATCTCCGTGCTGGACCGCACCAAGGAACCCGGCTCCATCGGCGAACCCCTGTACCTGGACGTATTGGCCGCTATCAATGGCACCAGCTTCGGCGCCTGCCCTGTGTACACCGGCCGCTACGGTTTGGGCAGCAAGGACACCAAGCCCAGCGACATTATCGCCGTATACCGCAACATGGAGAGCGCCGAACCCAAGAAGCGCTTCACCATCGGCATTGTGGACGACGTGACCCACCTGTCCCTGGAAGTCAAGGAAGATCCCGACACAGCTCCCGCTGGCACCACTTCCTGTAAGTTCTGGGGCTTGGGCTCCGACGGTACTGTGGGCGCTAACAAGAACTCCATCAAGATCATCGGCGACCATACCGACATGTATGCTCAGGGCTACTTTGACTATGACTCCAAGAAGTCCGGCGGCCTGACCATCTCTCACCTGCGCTTTGGCCACACTCCTATTAAGTCCACCTACTATATCTCTAAGGCGGACTTCGTGGCCTGCTCCAACCCCGCGTACCTGGACACCTACGATATGGTTCAGGACCTGAAAAAGGGCGGCAGCTTCCTGCTGAACTGTGCCTGGGACGACGCCGAGCTGAACGAGCGCCTGCCCGGCAAGGTGAAGAAGTTCATTGCCGAGAACGACATCAATCTCTACACCATCGACGGCTTCAAGATTGGCAAGGAGATTGGCCTGGGCACCCGCATTAACACTGTGCTTCAGTCCGCTTTCTTCTCCATTGCCAAGATCATCCCCGAAGAGGACGCCATCAAATATATGAAGGACGCCGCCACCAAATCCTACAGCAAAAAGGGCGACGCCATTGTTAAGATGAACCACGACGCCATTGACCGGGGCGCTACCGGCTATGTAAAGGTTAATGTGCCCGAGGCCTGGAAGAGCGCCGAGGACAACTCTGTGAAGAAGGTGGCCACCGGCAGCCGTCAGGATCTGGTGGATTATGTGAACAACGTGGTATTCCCTGTGAACACCTTCCACGGCAAGGACCTGCCTGTTTCCACCTTTGAGCAGTATGCCGACGGCACCTCTCCCCAGGGTACCGCCGCTTACGAGAAGCGCGGCGTTGCCGTGGACGTTCCCGAGTGGATTCCCGAGAACTGCATCCAGTGCAACCAGTGCTCCTATGTGTGCCCCCACGCGGTTATCCGTCCCATCGCTATGACCGACGAAGAGCTGGCCGCTGCCCCAGAGGGCACCAAGAGCAAGCCCATGACCGGCGTGTCCGGCATGCACTTTGCCATGGTCATCTCTACTTTGGACTGCACCGGCTGCGGCAGCTGCGTAAGTACCTGCCCTGCCAAGACCAAGGCTTTGCAGATGGCCCCCATCGACTCTCAGCGTCCCCAGCAGGCTGTATTTAATTATGGCATCGACCTGCCCGCCAAGGAGGCTGTGGCCGAGAAGTTTAAGGAGACCTCTGTCAAGGGCAGCCAGTTCAAGCAGCCCCTGCTTGAGTTCTCCGGCGCCTGCGGCGGCTGCGGCGAGACTCCTTACGCCAAGCTGGCCACCCAGCTCTTTGGCGACAAGATGTTCATCGCCAACGCCACCGGCTGCTCCTCTATCTGGGGCGGCTCCGCGCCCGCCACTCCCTACACTGTCAACAAGAAGGGCCACGGTCCCGCCTGGGAGAACTCCCTGTTCGAGGACAACGCCGAGTTTGGTCTGGGCATGTGCCTAGCCCAGAACGCGGTGCGCGGCCGTCTGGCTGAGCTCACCGAGAAGCTCATTGCTGTAGACTATGTGGAGCAGGAAGTGAAGGACACCGGTAAAGCTTGGCTGGAAACCATGCAGGACAGCAAGGCCAATGGGCCTGCCGCCCAGGCGTTTATCGCCGCCCTGGAGTACAGCCGCGCCTCTATTGACTGGACCATCAACTTCTGCAAGTCTGAGGACGCCGTCAAAGCGTTCGGCAGCAAGGAAGCCGCTGACAAGATGCTGGCCCATCATGAGGCCCGCAAGGCTGCTGGCGACCAGTATTGCGACTGCGAGGCCTGCACTCTGTGCAACGAGATCCTGAAGGATAAAGACTACCTGGCCAAGAAGTCCGTCTGGATTCTGGGCGGCGACGGCTGGGCCTATGATATTGGCTTCGGCGGTCTGGACCACGCTCTGGCCTCTGGCGAGAACATCAATGTACTGGTGTTTGACACCGAGGTATACTCCAACACCGGCGGACAGGCTTCCAAGTCCACCCCCTGCGGCTCTGTGGCCCAGTTTGCCGCCACCGGCAAGGCCCAGAAGAAGAAGGACCTGGCCGCTATTGCCATGAGCTACGGCTATGTATATGTAGCTCAGGTGGCCATGGGCGCAGACATGAACCAGTGCATCAAGGCTTTCCACGAGGCCGAGAGCTACAACGGCCCCTCCATCATCCTGGCTTATGCTCCCTGCATCAACCATGGTATCAAGGGCGGCATGGGAATTTCTCAGCTTGAGGAGAAGAAGGCTGTGGCTGCTGGTTACTGGCACAACTTCCGCTTTGACCCCCGCCGGGCCGACGCGGGCGAGAACCCCTTCCAGCTGGACAGCAAGGAGCCTTCTGCCTCTTACCGCGACTTCATTATGGGCGAAGTGCGCTATAACAGCCTGACCCGTGCTTTCCCAGAGCGCGCCGAGAAGCTGTTTGCCAATGCCGAGAAGTATGCTGAGGAGAAGTATGCCAAGCTGAAGAAGATGGCTGAGTAATTCGGCTGAGAACGATTTGTAATATTTGCAGGTCCGGCGCGGCATCTGGCTACGCCGGACCTTGTTTTTATAAAGCGGAGGCGCCCCACAGGAGACGGCCTAGGCCGATGGTTCGCTGAAAAGTGCGTAAGTAAAAGTTTCGTCAACCTTTTCAAAGGTTGTGGGGGATTGGGGGCAAAGCCCCCAAGGTCTTGCCGAAGGCCTAAACTTACTTTAAAGGCCCGAAGAGGGCCTAAGAACATTTTCTTTGAAAATGTTCTTAAAGGCTATATGCACGTTTTGGCCTCCGGCGGCAGGGGGCGCTGCCCCCCGTCCCCTGCCACCTTTGAAAAGGTGGACGAAACTTCTGCTTACGTACCTGGAAGCTTATCGGGCGCTTTCAGCATTTGGAGGAGCTTAGGGTTCTCGCTTTCTCCTGTTCTGCCTATTTTTTTGAAAGGTCGTACTTCAATGAAACTCTTCTCAAAATCCGAAATGCAGGCCCTGGAGTCCGCCGCCGAAGCCGCTGGGGTCTCCCTCTTTCAAATGATGGAGTCCGCCGGTTCCGCTTTGGCGGACTTGGCTCAAGAAGTCTTTCCCCTCCTCCCCCAGCCTGTGGTACTGCTGTGCGGCAAAGGCAACAACGGCGGAGATGGCTTTGTGTGCGCCCACCGCTTATGCCAGGACGGGATTGCCTGCATGGTCGTGCTGGTCCAAGGCCCACCCGCCACGGACCTGGCCCGGGCCGCCTTTTCCACCCTGCCCAATGAGATTCCTGTCTTAACCCAGCCCAGCCAGGCAGAAGCTGCTCTCTCTACCGCTGGTTTGGTGATAGACTGTGTCTACGGCTTTGGTTTTCGGGGTGAGCTGGACCCTGCTGCTGCCCGGCTTCTCTCCTACGCCAACGGCGTTCCCTGTTCCCGCCTTTCCGCCGACCTGCCCAGCGGCGTGGAATGCGACACGGGCCGGGCCTCTCCTCACAGTTTCCGCGCGGACATAACTCTGGCCTTTACAGCCCAAAAAATTGCCCACCAAAGCTATCCCGCTAAAGAATTCTGCGGCCGGGTAGAAGTTCGCCAGGTGGGTGTACCAGGGGCTCTGCTGCGTTCTGCCAAAACCCGCGCTTGCCTGACCAATGCCCTGTTGGCCAAGAATGCCTTAAAATCTCCAGGGATCCAGGCTAATAAGGGCAGCCAAGGCCGGCTGCTGCTGGTGGCTGGCAGCTATGGCATGGCCGGGGCCTGTATGATGGCGGCACGGGCCGCGCTGCGCTGTGGGGTGGGCCTCTTGGACATTGCCGTGGAGCAAAGCTTATATCCCATCCTAGCCGCCGCCGTACCAGAGGCCGTGTTCACCGTATACACCCGGGAAAACGCCAGGGAGCAGCTCATTGCCGCCCTGGGCCGCTGCACCGCCTGTGTCGTGGGCTGTGGTCTGGGAGAACTGGCGGCCCTGGTATGCCCCATTATTTTCAGCGCCTGTACCAAGCCCCTTCTCATCGACGCCGATGGACTGAACTACTGCGCCCAGGCTGGCCTGCCCAGGCTCTCGTCCCCCATTGTACTCACGCCTCACCCCGGAGAGATGGCCCGGCTGTGCAAAAGTACGGTTCCAGAGGTTCAGGCACAGCGTATTCCCATTGCTCAATCCCTATCTAAAGAGAGCGGGGCCGTTGTGCTGCTAAAGGGCGCGGCTACAGTAATAGCCGGACCGGATAGCCAACTAGCCCTGAATTCCACAGGAAACCCCGGAATGGCCAAAGGCGGCAGCGGCGACGTACTATCGGGTATCATCGGTTCGCTGCTGGCCCAGGGGGTCCACAGTTTCCAGGCTGCGGCAGTGGGCGCGTGGCTTCACGGCAAAGCGGGAGACCTATGCCAAAAGAGCCTTTCTACCCGAGCCATGCTGCCCACCGACCTAATTGAAATGTTGCCAGAAATATTTAAGAAAACTGAAAGGCTATAGAACTTTACTTTACTGCCTCCTTCTGATAAAATAGCATTTATAAAGAAAGTTACCACGGGATTATTAAGGAGTTGTATCATTTAGCATGGCTTACACGTATTTATGGTGCTTTTTTATCTACGCCTTTTTGGGCTGGTGTGGCGAGGTTCTCTACGCGGCGGCCATTGAGCGGCGCTTTGTAAACCGTGGCTTCCTCAGCGGCCCGGTCTGCCCCATCTACGGGCTGGGCGTAGTGCTCATTTCTTATGTAATGAAGCCCTTTGGCGGTAACCTGGCAGCCCTGATGCTGGGCTCCATTGTGTTGGGTTCCGCGCTAGAATGGCTGGCCGGATACCTACTGGAAAAAATTTTCCGTCAAAAATGGTGGGACTACTCTGACGAGCCCCATAACCTTAACGGCTATATTTGTCTTAAATTCTCCATGTTATGGGGAGTGGCCGGAGCCATTGTGGTACGGTTTGTCACCCCGGCCACCGGGCGGATGGTCAGCCATATCCCGCTTACGGTGGGATGGGTCATTTTGACTGTGCTTTTGGCTCTGCTCACCGCCGACTTAGCTGTGACTGTGGTATCCATTATCGGCCTAAATCGTAAGCTACGTATGCTGGAGTATGTCTCCGCCCGGCTGAAAGAGGGCTCTGATAAGCTGGGCGAGACGCTGTTTCAGCATGCCTCCGCCGCCCAGGGAGTTACCGCTTCCATCCAAAAAAGAACTGCCAAGTGGCAGCTTGATCCCGAGCATTTGCGGGAAAAATACGAGCAGTATCTGCGATCTAACATCCTGCACCGCCGGCTCTTAAAGGCCTTTCCAAATCTGCGCTCTCTCCGTCATAACGAACAGCTGACCGCTCTACAGGAGAGCATTGACGTGTTCCGCCGCAAATCGAAAGACGCCCAGCGTCGCCGGAACGAGGCCGCCATTGCCGCCTATGAGGACCACCTGCCGGAAGGAGCGGAAAAGCCTTTTGCCTATAAAATCTGCTATGAAAAACTTTTCTGGATCTTCATGGCGGGCAATGTGGTAGGCTGCGTGCTGGAGACCATTTATGCCCTTATCGTGCCGCCCCACCAGTTCGAGCTACGAGTGAGTGTGGTCTTTGGTCCCTTTATTCTGGTGTATGGCTTTGGGGCGGTTGCTATCACCCTATTCCTGCGGCGGATGTACAACCAGCGTGATGTGCTAATCTTTTTTGCCAGCATGGTCATTGGGGCTAGTTTTGAATATTTTTGCAGTTTTGTACAGCAAGCGGCCTTTGGCACAGTATCTTGGGAATATAGCGACTCCTTCTTAAACCTGGGTGGCCGCACCAACCTGATGTACTCCTTTTTCTGGGGGATTCTAGGCATGGTTTGGGTAAAAGACCTGTACCCAGTGGTCTCGCGCAGCTTAGAGAAAATACCCAAAAAGCTGGGCCGCAGCCTTACCATTTTCTTCACGATTTTTATGGTTGCTGATATGGCCCTGTCTGCGGCAGCTGTGCTTCGCCAACAGGCCCGGGCCCAAGGCAGACCCGCCGAAAATCAGGTGGAAATCATGTTGGACCGGATCTTTTCAGACGATGTAATGGAGTTGATCTACCCTCACATGCAGTATGTAGGTAAACCCAAGCCCCCGGAAGAGGTTTTCAAGGAGAAAAATCTTCTATTTGAAGCTCCAGGAAATAATCTCACGCTGGCTGCACAAAGGACCCAAGAGTTTTTTGGCAGTCTGGAGCTGGAATTTCTTCCATAATTCAGATGCCCCCGCCAGAATTATATTAAATATGAAGGAAGGTGTTCGTATGATTTCATGCCCTGTCTGCAAAACCGTAAATCCAGACCAGTCTGCCACCTGCCAGCAGTGTGGCGCTCCCCTGACCGCCCCGCCGCCCCAAGACGCCCCTCATCCCTACCCGTATAGTCCCCAGCCGCAGCCGCAGTATTTTCAAAGCGGTCCCCCAGCTTTTATCCCCTCTGTCCAGCCACCCCAGCCGCCTCTCTACTTTCGTCAGAAGCGGCCTTTCACCTGGACAGACGTGGCCACTGTGTTGGGCTTTGTATCCTCAATTATGGGATTCTTCTGGGCCAGCGTAGTATTGCTGCCTTTGGGGCTGATGGCCTCCATTTTCGGATTTCGCGGAGACAAGACCCGGGGGCTGGCTGTAGCCGGTATCGTTATTTCTGCCATTGGCCTACTGATTAAACTCATGATCATTCTTAGTCAAGCAGCGCTTCTGCCGGACTGGTTCACAAGCGGTATCTGGTAATACCGTCTGGTATCTGACAATTTGAGCTTTTCTCTTCTCCTACCTGAATCTCTCTATCAGCCCGAAAACCAAAAATATTTTTTAAAAAAATACATTTTTCATGAAGTTTTACTTACATTCTCCTCTTAAATGTGGTATAATAGTAGCTAGATGAAGTGTGCGTGCCGCTGCTATGCCGGCGGCAGCCATAAGAGGAACTATGGAGGACCTTTTTTCGGTCAGAGAGGAAAATCATGTATCAAATTGGCGAACTCGTGCAATACGGCAGTACAGGAGTATGCAGGATCAGCGAGATCAAACCGCAAACACTGCCCAATTCAGAAGAAGAGCGACTTTACTATGTGCTGGTGCCTCTTTATAAGGCCTGTGTTATCTCAGTGCCCGTTGACTCAGATAAGGTCTTTATGCGGCCCATCATCACCCGGGAGGAGGCTGAGCGGTTGATCCGCCTGATCCCCACCCTACAGTTTCCAGCTTATCACAACCGTGCCGCCAAAGAGCTGGCAGGGCATTATGATACTCTTCTGAAAAGCCATAGCTGTGAGGACTGGATTCAGCTGACCATGTCCATTTACACCAAAAAGCAGGATCAGCTTAGCAAAAAGCGCCGGTTTGGCAGTGTAGACGAACGCTTTTTAAAGCAGGCGGAGGACCTGCTTTTCGGCGAGTTCGCCGCTGCGCTGGAGATTCCAAAAGAAGAGGTGCAGGGCTATATTGCCTCTAAAGTAGAGAGTCTAAAACAGGCTGGTTAATGGCAGCGCCCTGGCCCTGAAAAATTGGCTGGCAGTTTGACGTATGCTTTGTAAGACCGAGCTTGTGAAACCATGAATCATTTTATTATCTTTTTACCAGCCTGCTACTTTTAGCGGGCTGGCTTTGTATCATAAAATTTGTTATAGGAGGCATTTTTATGCTGCAACAAGTGATGACCGCTCCTGGCGCCATTACGTTTCAGGAAGTTCCTATCCCGCAGCCCCAGGAAGGACAGGTTCTTATCAAAATCATGGAAATCGGCGTATGTGGTTCCGACATCCACGTGTACCATGGCGAACACCCATTTACCAGTTATCCGGTCACCCAAGGCCACGAGGTCTCTGGTCTGGTAGAAAAACTGGGCCCTGGTGTCACCGGCCTTTCCCTTGGCCAAAAGGTCACCATCCAGCCTCAGGTGGTCTGCGGCCAGTGCTGGCCCTGCCGTAACGGCAAATACAACCTCTGCGAAAAACTAAAGGTCATGGGTTTTCAAACTACCGGTATGGCCTCTCACTACTTCGCGGTGGATGCGGAAAAGGTCACCCCACTGCCCGACAGCATGAGTCTGGAAGAGGGCGCTATGATCGAACCCCTGGCCGTGGCCGTTCACGCGGTGCGCCGGGCCGGAGACATTACCGGCAAGGACATCTGTGTGCTGGGCGCGGGACCTATTGGTATCTTGGTGGCCCAGGCCGCCAAAGGCATGGGCGCGGGCCGGGTGATGATTACAGACATAAGCGCCCTGCGGCTAGAAAAGGCCAAAGAATGCGGCATAGATTTTCCTATCAACACAAAAGAAACCGATTTCGGCGAGGCCCTGGTCCAGTATTTTGGCCCGGACAAGTGTGACGTAATCTACGACTGCGCCGGAAACAATGTCACAATGGGCCAGGCCATCGCCCACGCCCGTAAGGGCAGTACTCTCATTCTGGTGGCCGTGTTTGCTGGTATGGCCACGGTGGACCTAGCTGTGCTTAACGACCATGAGCTGGACCTGAACACTAGCATGATGTATCGCACCGAGGACTATGAAACCGCCATCCAACTGGCCAGCCAGGGCAAGGTCCGGCTGTTGCCCCTGCTCAGCAAGCGTTTCCCCTTTGCCCAGTACTTAGAGGCTTATCAGTACATAGACTCCCACCGGGAGTCTACCATGAAGGTGCTCATTGATGTACAAGAATAATCGAGTGCATGATATTTTTAGCCAGGACGCGGATTTTCAGAAATTTCAAGTCCTCAAGACCAATCGTAACAAGCGCCACCGATACGGCGAATTCTTTGTGGAAGGGGTACGGAACCTGAACCAGGCGGTAGAAAATGGCTGGCAAGTTGCCTCCTTTCTCTACGCTCGGGACCGGCAGCTCTCTGGGTGGGCAAAAGACATGCTGACCCGTGTGCCCACCCAGCAGAATTTCCGGCTAAGTGGGCCCTTGCTGGACCAGCTTAGCAGTAAGGAGGACAGCTCGGAGCTGATGGCGGTGGTGAAGATGCGTCCCGCCGACTTGAGCCTGTTCAAGCCCACCCGGCCTAATCCCCTGTGGGTGCTGTTTGACCGTCCCTCCAACCGGGGAAACCTTGGCACCCTGCTGCGCTCCATGGACGGCTTTGGGGCAGACGGGCTCATCCTCACCGGCCACGGCGTGGACCTGTACGACCCGGATGTAGTCTCGGCTACCATGGGTTCCTTTTTCCGGGTCCCGGCGGTGCAGGCAGAGAACGCCGATGTAATGGCTTTTATCGCCCAAATGCGGGAGGCCTGCCCGGGGTTCGCTACCATCGGCACCACGGCCCACAAGGAACATCCCATCTATCAGGCTAACCTAACAGGGCCCCTGCTGTTGATGCTGGGCAACGAGACCGACGGCCTGAGCTACGCCTATAAGCAGAGCTGCGACCAGCTGTGCACCATCCCCATGGCGGAGAAGAGCTCGGCCAGTTCCTTCAATGTGGCTTGCGCGGGGACGGTGCTGCTGTATGAGGCGGCACGGCAGCGTCTGATATAGTTTAATTGAATTCCAGCTTTGTCAAGCACCAACTGTGTTTACTGCACAGCGCATGTAATTAAGGAAGAGCCCCCTCACCGGTGAGGGG
>JAAWSH010000012.1 GCA_022801475.1 Acutalibacter sp.
ATGGCCACCATGCCCATAGAGGAGGACCACACAGACATGATTACCGCCACGGGCAGCACCCCCGAGGCCACAATGGGGCTGGGGATAATGTGGGCTAAAGCAGTAGAGATGGTGGGGGGCAGCAGATCCAGGGCGACTTCGATAATGGTAAGGCCAGAGGCAAAGTGAATCCGCTGCATTAAGGTGAGCAGAAAGGCCAGAAAAGGCAGGAAGGAGGTGATGAGAAAAAAGGCCCCGTGGGCTGCAGAGGAGTCCAGGCGGTTGCGGTTGATGCGGCAGATAAACCAGTTGACGTGTTTTTTAATCAGCTCCCACATAGCGCGGCCTCCTTTTGCTGAAATCTGTGTACTGATTATACCATATGGGAAAGAAATTTACCACACGAAAAATGCGGCAGAGATAATTTGCGGGGTAAAATGTGAAGGCGCTGCATGCCGCCCCTTCCATATTTTAGAAAAAGATGCTATAATTTCCTTATACTTTTTCACAAAGGAAGGGGAATGTTACTGTGAGAGCAAAAAGAGTCCTGTCTTTTGTCCTGGCCCTGGTACTGTTGGTTAGCGCGGCCTTTGCCGCCCCAACGGCCCAGGCGGTGGGCGGCAAGCTAATCGCCATTACCTATGACGATGGCCCCGGCCCCTATACCCAGCGTCTGTTGGACGGCCTAAAGGCCCGGGGGGTAAAGGCCACGTTTTTCATGCTGGGACAGCGCGCCCAGAACTATCCCAGCACTGTGGCCAGGGTGTACCAGGAGGGCCACCAGGTGGCAAACCACAGCTACAGCCATCCGGAGCTAACCAGCTTGTCGGACAGCGGAGTAAAAAATGAGATACAGACCACCAACAGCTTTTTGGATAAAGGCTGCGGCAAGGGGACCAGCTACCTGGTGCGACCGCCCTATGGCAGTATGAACCACTACACGGCCCAACTGGTCGGCGCGCCCCTGATCCTTTGGTCTGTGGATCCCCAGGACTGGCTTTACCGCAATGCGGAGACAGTGAAGAACCGCATTGTAAGCGCCTCCTTTGATGGGGCCATTGTCCTTGTACACGATATTCATTCCACTACAGTAGATGGTTCCCTGGCAGCTATTGACCGGTTAAAAGCCCAGGGATATGAGTTTGTTACCGTCAACGAGCTGTTCCGCCGCCGGGGCCGAAGCCTGGCAAATGGCGGTTCTTACAGCGCCAGCCGGCCCAACGGTACAGACCTGGGGCCTGTAAAGCCCCCGGAAGTCTCTGTTACCCCGGAAAACGGCCGGCTGCGGGTAAGTATCACCGCCCAGCAGGGAGCCAGTATTTATTATACCCTGGACGGTTCGGATATTACTCAGACTGCCGCCCGGTACACAGGCTCCTTTTTAGCAGACGCGCCCTGTAAGATCAAAGCGGTGTCTGCCTATAACCTAAACGGCGGCAGAAGCGAGACCGTAGAAAAGATTTTTACCAAGCCCGCTGCCTCCACGCCCGCCATTTTGGTGGAGGAGGGCCTGCTCACGATTACATGTGAAAGCCCAGGAGCTACTGTGTACTTTTCCTACACTGGGGCGTCCTACAGCGGTGGTAATCAGATCTACACCCAGCCCATCCCCATAGAGCCCGGCACCGAGATTGCTGCCTATGCCGGCGGGGAGAACTACCTGAACAGCGGACGGGTACAGGCTATGTACTCTGCCCGGGGGACCTTTTTCCAGGATGTGCTGCCAAAGAGCTGGTACTATGAGCCTATGGACTGGGCCGCTGCCTCCGGCTACATGAACGGCGTGGGGCAGGGGTGGTTTCAGCCTGGGGGACAGGTTACCCGGGGGCAGCTGGCCGCGTTTTTGTACCGCCATGCCGGTTTGCCCGCTATAGAGACAGACCCGGTGGGCCTGTTCCCGGACGTGGCCCCAGACCGGTTTTATACCACGCCAGTGGCTTGGGCCTGGGAGCAGGGTTTTGTCCAGGGATATGGAGATGGCAGCTTTCAGCCGGACCGGCCGGTGACCCGCCAGGAGATGTGCGCGGTTGTTTTTGGATATTTACGGAGCCTCATGGGCGGAGTGCCTCAGACACAGCCCCTGGACTACACGGACCGGGACCAGATTGCCCCGTGGGCCTATGACGCGGTGGCTTCTCTAACCGCCCTGGGGCTTGTCAACGGGACGGACGGTGCTTTTAACCCCAGCGGAACCACCACCCGCGCCCAGGCGGCGATTGTGCTGATGCGCGTGACAGAGCTGGTGGAGAGTCTGGATGAGGATCCAGGAGACAATGGGCCGTTGCCCAGCCCGGATGAACCCAAGCCGGAAGAGCCCAGCCAGCCGGAACCGCCGGACACGCCTAGTGAAAGCGGCGGAGAAGGAACAGTCGCTTTGCAGGCTCCAAAGGCCAAGGGGCAGGGTTTGGGCTGATGCGAATTGACAGTACCATAGGAACACCACGACGGTGATCTGATCCGGAACAGCGAGGAAGGGGCTTTTAGCACAGAGATTTTGTTGCCCGGGGAGAGAACCGTGTCTTGGAAACAAAAATATTCTTCCAAGTGAGGAGTAGGCCCTGGAAACAGAGGCCTGCTCCTTATTGGTACATCTACAACATAGATCCTGGGGCAAGGGTTCTACTTTTAGGGGACGGGGCATAGGATTTACGGAATGAACAGGGCCTGGGGCCGTGAAGGAGGAAGGAGCGTGGCGTTTTCTGACAGAGAGATCCTGGCGCGCATTATTGAGTGCGAGGCCGGCGGCGAGGGCGACACAGGGATGCGGGCGGTGGCCTGCGTGGTGATGAACCGGGTGCAGGTGACTTACGGGGAATATGGACGGCTGTACACCATACGAGAGGTGGTTTACCAGCCCAGACAGTTTACCTGTGTGATGGAGGTGGTGGGCGGGCAGTACAATATGCAGAACATTTACAATATGCGGCCCACGGATGTGCACTACAGCATTGCGGACTGGGCCATGGCGGGGCACCGGCTGACCAACCTGGGCTTTGCCCTGTGGTACTTCAACCCCTTTAGCCCAAACTGCCGGCAGAATTTCCCCTCGCAGGTAGGGCGCTTTGTAATCCGGCTGGGGGACCACTGCTTCTATAACCCTACGGAGAGCTACGCCGAAACATAGAGCGGGGGCTGGCCGCTAATTAAGGCAACACCGCACAAAGACCGCCCTACGGGCTTTGCGCACGATTTGCTTGCATATTTTCCGTCATAGCGCACGGCTTTCGCTTGCCAATCGACAGATTGGCTGCACTCAATCTGTACACTCTGACGAAAAATCTGACTGCGCAACTCGCACACAATCTTTGTGCGGTGTTGCCTTAACAAAAAATAGACGGGAGGCAGACCATATGAACGGAAACCAAAGAGAATGCGGTAGAAACTCTTCCGGAATGCGCAGAGTCTACGGCCGGGCTGACTATATCGCCGCCGCGGACGGCGCGGCCCAGATGGATAACTTTGAGCATCCGCCCCAGGAGGATTTTGATTCGGAAGAGATGCGGGGGTCCATGCAGGCCATTCTTTCTCAAAATATTGGGAACTTTGTGGTCATCGAATTCCTGATTGGCACCAATGAAATTATGCGCAAGCAGGGGATGCTCTACCTGGTGGGCAGAAGTTTTGTCACCCTATACGACGAGCCGGTGAATAACTTTATTATCTGCGATATTTTCTCTGTGAAGTTTGTCTATTTCTATATGCCCAACGACCGGCCCCGCTTTAACTATAACCTGCTGCCTGGTCCCCACAACGGCGGAAACCGGCGGTAGCCGCTCTTTGAAAAAAGACCCGTTTTCCCTTGGCATACCGCCGGGAGAAAGCGGGTCTTTTTGTATGAAAACAAGCGAAAGGCCAAGAGCTTTCCGCTCCGGGCCTTCCGCTTGAAAAAGGAGATTATGAAAAAGAAAACTTGTACTCTAGGTTAGTCGGACTCGCCGGTATTGGCCGAGAGAGTCAGCTCTATTTTTAGACCCGATTCCCCAGTGACCAGCCGGTCTACGGTGAGGGTCACCTTGTCGCCGGGTTTTTTGGTAGCCAGATAAGAAGAGATGGTGTTGGCCGAGGTCACCTGTGTATCGTCAATGGCTGTAATAATGTCATATATTTGCAAACCAGAGGCTTTCGCGTTTTCTGTAACGATAGCCGCTACTGGGTAACCGCCGTTAGGCAAACCATAGTATCGGGCAATTTCCCTGCTGATAAAGCGCTCTCCAGGAATGATCCCCAGCATAGGCCGGTTGGTTACATAACCGTGCTCAATGAGGTCGGAGACAATGGGCTGCACCACACTGGAGGGAATGGCAAACCCCATGCCTTCATACTCTGTAGCCGCGATTTTCGAGGAGTTGATGCCCACCACCAGGCCGTCGCTGTTCACCAGCGCGCCGCCTGAGTTACCCGGGTTAATGGCCGCGTCGGTCTGGATGCAGTTCACCATAAAGCCGGTCTCGCTGTTGGTTACCGGGCGGTTTAGGGCCGAGATATAGCCAATGGTTACGCTGGAATTGAATTGCAGGCCTCCGGGATTGCCAATGGCCATCACTTGGTCGGTAACTTGCAGATCATCGGAGTCACCGAATTCGGCGGGGACCAGCTCGTCTTCTGTGTCAATTTTCAGCACCGCCAGGTCGGTCTGGGTGTCCTCACCTACTAGCCGGGCTTCATAGGTGGAGCCGTCTGAAGTGACTACCGAGATATTGGTAGCTCCGTCAATTACGTGCTGGTTGGTAACAATATAGCCGTCCTTAGAGAGGATAATGCCCGAGCCCTCGCCCGCGGGGGAGAGTTCGCCGCCCTCCTGGGCCTCGTCCTGAGAATAGAAGCCAAACTGCTCCCAAATACTGCCGCTCTGCCGGCGAACCTGATAGTTCTGCACGCACACCACAGAGGGAATCAGCTTTTGGGCCACCTCCTGGGTGGTCATTTCTCCTCGAGTGGCAGTGGGGGTGGTGTTTGCGGAAGCCTCTTTTTTGTAAAGGGTAAAGGCGGCCGTGTCGCTTGCGTTTTCTGGACTCTGCACGTTCACCACGCCATTTTGAATCAGTGCCGCAAAGGTTCCCACAGACCCCAGGGAGACCGCCGCGCAAAGGGCCATTGCCCCAATGGCCTTGGCCACCTTTTTGCCAGCCGAGCCTTTTTTCTTGGGGGGCTTTGGGGGCTGGGTGTAGTAGGTCTGGGCAGTATAGGGGCTGGCGGACTGCGGGGGAGTGGCATTATAGCCAGGGCCCCAGCTGTAAGAAGCGCTGTTGTTTCCTACCCCGTGGTAGGTATTGGCTGTGGGTAAAGCCTGGCCCCCGGTCTGAGCGGTATAGGGGTACGCTCCGGTTCCAAAGCCCGGTCCCACCGGGCTGCCCGGCCCTACTGGACTATTGTCCATCGCCGGACTTCCCGTCCCGCTGCCAGCCTCTACAGAACTTTGCTGCTGGGTCTGGCTGGTGCTTTCGGAGTTCTGCTGCTCTAGAATTTTATCATCATTTTCATTGTACGGATACATTATAGCCGCTCCTTTCAGATTTGTAAAGAGCCTTTTTCTGGCTCCGTGTGTTGTTTTCTTACGATGGCTCTATTATCCCCCTTCATTGTGAAAACGATGTGAAGATTTTTGGAGTTTCGCCTGAAAAGTTTTGGCGCATACCGTCACAGGAAAGCGATGGATGGAGGGCAAAGCTCTAGGCTGGCCGGCGCAAGTCTTTGCACAAAGCTCACCGTAAAATTTTGTTTGGGCAGTACCCATGCAAAACGCAGCCTCTGTGGAGTGCCATTATATTGATACGGACCTGGACGCCGCTCTGCGCCTTTTTGCGGGAACTTTCGGGTGGCGCTGCTTTATATACATATGGAAACTGGCTTTTCTTATATCAAATGGAGAATTATTTGGCGTTTTGGGGCATTGAATTGACATTAGAAAGAAAAAATTATATGATTATACCACAAGAAGATGGCTAAAAGCAGGTCTTGGAAAAGGAGGAAGTGCGCGTGAAAGTATTGACTGTGAACGAAAAGGGCGAATTATCGTTTGCCCAGGTGCCAAAGCCGGCGCCGGGGGATTATCAGGCCCTGGTGCGGATGAAAAGCTGCGGGGTGTGCAACGGCACGGACACCAAACTGATCCACCGGAATTTTAAGAATTTTTCTACCTATCCGGCCATTCTGGGCCACGAGGGCGTGGGGGAAGTGGTAGAGTGCGGAAGCCGTGTGCAGAGCATGTCTGCGGGAGACCTGGTTTTGCTGCCTTTTTTGGAAGAGGCAGTGGAGGGCTTTACCCCCGGCTGGGGGGCCTATGCCGAGTATGCCCTGGTGGGGGATGCCGCAGCCTATGAGCAGGACGGGCTGCTGGTTCCCAGCGAAGGGTACTTTGCCCAGACCGTGCTGAAAAAAACCGACCGGGTAGATCCGGTTTCCGCCTCTATGATTATCACTTTCCGCGAGGTACTCAGCGCCATCCGGCGGTTCGGCTTTATGCCCAACCAGAACGTGGTGGTGTTTGGCGCGGGGCCGGTGGGGCTGTGCTTCATCCGGTTTTCCCGGCTGCTGGGACTAGGGAAAATCATCGCGGTGGATATCAACGACCAAAAAGTGGAGGAGGCCCTGGCTATGGGGGCCGACCTGGCTTTTAACAGCACCAAGACTGACGTAAACCAGGAGATACGGGCCCTGTTCCCCGATGGGGTAGACTATGTGGTGGACGCGGTGGGCATGAACGCCCTGATCAACCAGGCTATGGAGCTGGTATGCTATAACGGAAAGATCTGCTGCTATGGGATTTCTCCTAAGCTGGGCATGGAGCTGGACTGGAGCCGGGCGCCCTATAACTGGACGCTGCAATTTGTACAGTGGCCCTCGAAGAAGGAGGAGGCCCAGGCTCATAGCCAGGTGATGGCGTGGATTAACAGCGGGGTGCTGGACCCCAGGGACTTTATCTCCCATGTGTTCCCCTTTGACGAGGCGCTGACGCCCTTTGAGAAGATCGAGCGCCGGGACCCAGACGTGAAGAAAATGGTGATAAGCTTCCCGTAAGGGCAAAAAGAGAAGAAGCCCAAAAAGACGGAAAATGACGGGGTCCAGGGGATAGTTCCCCTGGTAGGGGTCAAGGGGGCAAAGCCCCTTGCCGCCGGAGGCGGTCTTGACCTTAAGGCGGCGGACAAAGAAAAAAATCCCCCGCAAGGCCCCCGCCAACCGGAAACGCCAGTTAAGCCCCCTTTCCCGCCGCCGTACCCCCCAGCGCTTTTCGGCGAACCCGCCGAAACAGCGGCCCGGTAGATGCCGGTTCCCATGGCGGGCCCTTGCCCCTATTGCCCAAAGGATTCCTTTGAAGAAATATGTTTTTGCTGATTAAAGGTCCGGCGCGGGTGCGCCCGCTTCGCGGAAATGAGGCTGACGGGTGGCCCGAGGTGCGTTTTTTCTTGCAAGAACCCCTCCCCCGCAAGCAAGGCCCCCAAGAGCTGGCAAAGCCAACTCTCCCCGCAATGCGCTTTCACGGGGAAGGGCAAGACCTTGGGGCGTAGACCCAAACCCTACCCGGGCCTGTCTCTCCTGCCGGCCCGGGTAACGCGTCCCGCAGGGACGCGTCCAGCACAGACCGAAGCGGTAGCAAAGACCGGGTCAAAAACGTCTCCACGGGAGACCTTCCCCGCTCTTACTGACGAAATTCATCACTCTTATCTATAATTTTGAAAGGCGGTATCTTTATGCAAACTTCTACCCTGTTCTCAATTCTTCCCGAGTACATCTGCACCCCCGACGGTATGGAAATTGACCAAAAAGGCAACCTGGTCCTCTCCTGCCCCAACTACGCCGACGATAATATCTCCGGCTGCGTGGTCAAGCTGGACCGGGAGGGCCATGTGACCAAGTGGTTCGACGTGCCCCCCCACCCCGAGACCGGCGTGGCCAGAAACATGGGCATTGCCTTTGACAAAGACTATAACGTATACCTTTGTGACAACCAGGGCTGGACTGAAAAGGAAGAGGTCCTCTTTAAGGGCCGGGTGCTGAAGCTGAAGGTCACCGAGGCCGGCGAGATTTTGGAGACCAAAGTGGTGGCCTACGGTATGGAACACCCCAACGGCATCCGAATTAAGGACGGCTATATGTACGTGACCCAAAGCTACCTGCACCCGGTCAAGGCCCCCTCCGGCAAGCTGGTCAGCTGTGTGTACCGCTTCGGTCTGGAGGAAGAGAACATCGCCATTACCAACACCCTGGAGGACAAGCACATTTTCGCCACCTTTATCACAGAAAACCCCGACTGCCAGTACGGGGCTGACGGAATTGTGTTCGACAAGGAGGGCAACCTGTACGTGGGCAACTTCGGCGACGGCGCGGTGTATAAGCTGACTTTCAATGAGGACGGCAGCTTAAAGGAAAATAAGGTCTTTGCCCAGGACTGGTCCCAGCTGGAGAGCACTGACGGGATGACCTTCGACGACAAGGGCAACCTGTATGTAGCGGACTTCTGCGCAAACGCCATTGCCATGATTAAGCCTGACGGCACGGTGCGGCGTATTGCCCAGAGCCCGGACAGCGACGGCTTGCACGGCGAGCTGAACCAGCCCGGCGAGCCCATCTTCTGGGACGGGCGCATCATTGCCTCCTGTTTCGACCTGGTCACCGGTCCGGGCAAGGTGAACACCGGCCACAGCATGCCCGCCACCCTGGCCCAGCTGAAGCCGGAAAACTGACGGGGGCGGCTATGGCAGAGTATCTTTTGGCACACGACTTGGGCACCAGCGGCAACAAGGCCACCCTCTATGACCGGCAGGGGCGGCTTTGCGCCTCTTGTCTGGCGGAATACCCCACGTATTACCCCCATACCGGCTGGGCCGAGCAGGAGCCCGAGGACTGGTGGAACGCCGTCTGCGCCGCCACCCGGGCCCTGCTGGACCAGGCCGGGGTGGCCCCCCAGGACCTAGCCGGAGTCAGCTTTAGCGGGCAGATGATGGGCTGCGTCCTGGTGGACCAGGAGGGCGCGGCCCTGCGCCGGGCGCTGATTTGGGCGGACACCCGGGCCACCGAAGAAGAGCGCGCCATGCAGGCGGCCGCAGGGGCCCAGCGGGGCTACCGCATTACCGGCCACCGGCTTAGCGCCTCTTACGGGGCGGCAAAGCTCCTCTGGGTAAAGAACCATCAACCGGAAATCTATGGGAAAGCTTATAAGATGCTGAACGCCAAGGATTACATTGTCCAAAGGCTGACAGGCAAGTTTGTTACGGACTATAGCGACGCCTCAGGCACTAACCTGTTCGATCTGGAGAAGAAGGAGTGGTCGGAGGAGCTGGTAGAGGCCTTTGGCCTGCGGCGGGACCTGCTGCCAGAGCTGCACGCCTCGGCGGACGTGGTGGGCCGCGTAACCCCAGAGGCCGCCCGGCAGACCGGTCTGCCAGAGGGCCTGCCGGTGGTGCTGGGGGGCGGCGACGGCTCCTGTGCCTGCGTGGGCGCGGGGGTGGTAAAGGAGGGCCGCACCTACTGCGTGCTGGGCTCCTCCTCCTGGATCTCTATGGCCGGGGCTGCACCTGTACTGGACCCGGACATGCGCACCTTTAATTGGGTGCACCTGGACCCCGCCCTCTATACCCCCTGCGGCACCATGCAGGCGGCGGGGCTCTCGCTGCAATGGTTCCGCAATACCTTTTGCGGGGAGGAACTGCGAAAGGCAAAAGAGTCCGGCGGCAGCGCTTACCAGCTGCTTGACCAGATGGTAGAGTCCGTGGCCCCCGGGGCTGGGGGTATGCTGTACTTGCCCTACCTGCTGGGCGAGCGTTCTCCCCGGTGGGATTTTGATGCCAGCGGGACCTTTTTAGGCTTCCGGGCCGGGAACGGCCGGGCCGAAGCCGCCAGGGCGGTGCTGGAAGGCGTGGGATATAATCTGAAGGTCATTCTGAATATTTTTGACCGCTCGGAAGAGGTCCCGTCTATTGAGGAAGTGGCCCTTATCGGCGGCGGGGCCAAGGGGAAGGTCTGGGCCCAGATTTTGGCGGATATTTGGCAAAAGCCCCTGGTGGTCCCCCGGTATCTGGAGGAGGCTACCTCCATGGGCGCGGCGGTGTGCTGCGGCGTGGGGGTGGGGATGTTCCCGAACTATTCCGTCATTGACCAGTTCAATCCCGGCGAAAGCCGCCTGCTGCCCCGGGAGGAAAACCGGACGGCCTATGAGGCGCTTTACGAAATCTTCGACCAGGCCTACCAGGCCCTACGCCCAGTTTACAAGAGCCTGAATACATGGAGCAAACAACAGGGAGGAAGCCAGCCTTGATCGACTTTAATTATTATAACCCAACAGAAATCATCTTTGGACTAGGACGCCATCAGGAGGTGGGCCAGCAGATAAAGGCCCGGGGCGGCAAGCGGGTGCTGTTCCACTATGGCGGCGGAAGCGTTAAACGCAGCGGGCTGTACGAGGCCGTGTGCCGTTCGCTGCAAGACGCCGGCCTCTCCTTTGTGGAGCTGGGCGGCGTGCAGCCCAACCCCCGGATCAGTCTGGTGCGCAAGGGCATTACCCTGTGCCGGGAGGAAAATGTGGACTACATTCTGGCTGTGGGCGGGGGCAGTGTCATCGACTCGGCCAAGGCCATTTCGGCGGGCATGTTCTATGACGGGGACGTGTGGGACTTCTACCTGCGCCGGGCGGAGGCGGAGCGTTCGCTGCCCATCGGCGTGGTGCTGACCATTCCGGCGGCGGGCAGCGAGACCGGGGGCGGCAGCGTGATTACCAATGAGGACGGCAACTTTAAGCGGGACTACGGCAGCAACCTGCTGATGCCCCAGTTCGCCATCCTGAACCCGGAGCTGTGCCGCACTGTGCCCCAAAACCAGATCTCCGCAGGGTCGGCGGACATTCTGGCCCATGTGATGGAGCGCTACTTTACCAACACCCCGGGCACGGACCTCATCGACCGGTTGTGCGAGGGGACCATGCGCTCGGTGATGCTCTCGGCGGCCCAGGTGAAAAAGGACCCCCAGGATGTAAACGCCTGGTCCGAGCTGATGTGGGGCGGCACCATCGCCCACTGCGGGCTGCTGGGCACCGGACGGCAGCAGGACTGGGCCTCCCACAACATCGAGCACGAGCTCTCCGCCCAGTACGGCATCTCCCACGGCACGGGGCTGGCCATCATCTTCCCGGCCTGGATGAAATATGTGTACAAAATCAACCTGGGCCGTTTTGTGCAGTTTGCGGTGCGGGTGCTGGACGTAGACCTGTCCTTTACGAGCCAAGAGGCCGTCGCCCTAGAGGGCATTGCCCGGCTGGAGGCCTTCTTCCGCTCGCTGGATCTGCCCGTACGGCTGAGCGAGGCGGGTATTGGCAACCAGGACTTTGACCAGCTGGCCAAAAAGGCCTGCGACCGGGGCGCGTTTGGCGGCTTTAAGAAGATGGAATACCAGGACGTGATGTCCGTACTGAAACTAGCGGAGTAAAGGAGAATGAGAATGATCTCAGCAAAAGAACTGGCCGGCATGTTCGACCACACCAACCTAAAGGCCTTTGCCACAGACAAGGACTTTGAGACCCTCTGCGCCGAGGCAGCGGAAAACCACTTTGCCATGGTGGCCATCAACTCGGTGCCAGTGGCCTTGTGCAAAAAGCTGCTGGCGGGCAGCGGGGTCCATGTGGGAGCGGCCATCTCCTTCCCTCTGGGGCAGACCACCATTGAGACTAAGGTGTTCGAGACCGAGAATGCCATTGAGAACGGCGCGGATGAGATTGACTACGTGCTGAACGTGGGCCAGCTGAAGCAGGGGAACCTAGTGTACATCCGGGACGAGATGGAGCGCATTGTGGCCGTGTGCCGAAAGCACGGAGTGCTAAGCAAGGTGATTTTTGAGAACTGCTACCTGACCAAGGATGAGATCAAGGCCGCGGCGCTGATTGCAAAAGAGGTGGAGCCGGACTTTATCAAGACCTCTACGGGCTTTGGCACCGGGGGGGCCACAGCGGAGGATGTGCGGCTGATGAAGGAGACGGTGGGCGAGAAGGTAAAGGTAAAGGCTGCGGGGGGCATTCGGGACCTGGATACCTGCCTGGCCATGATTGAGGCGGGGGCAGAGCGTATTGGTACCAGCAGCTCCCTAAAGATCCTGGCGGAGTACCGCGAACGCTTCCAGTAAGCGGCAAAGCTGGCCAGAGGGAAAAGAGGGGGTCCAGGGGAGCTTGCTCTCCTGGCGGGGTCCAGGGCGAGGAGCCCTGGCCGCCGGAGGCGACCTTAATCCCTTGACCTTGGCGACGCGAAAGAAGAAAAAGTGGGTCCCCCCCCAAGCCGGCCCGCTAAGATAAAGTGGGAGCACCAGGCACGCGGCGCCCCGCAAAGCAGCGCCTTCCGGCAAAGCCGGAACAGCGGCCCGCTAGAAGCCGCCTGCCACGGTGGGCCCTTATCCGCATAAAAATTTTTCTGTTGATTCTGGCCCGGCCGCACCCGCTTGCGCGGAGGAAAGCTGGCGCGGCCGGGGGCCCTTTGCGGGGACTCTTGCTTACAGTGGCAGACGCGGTGGTAGGCCGGAGGGATGCTTTTTCTTGCAAGCACCCCTCCCCCGCGGCGCGGAGCTCCCTCCCCGCAATGCGCTTCTTTGAACCTGTACCGATAGGATTTGTGTATGGATTTTCGAGCAAATTTTGTCGGTGGCAAGGCGTGAAACCGCCGGCAATCTCACGATTGGCAAAGTTTCGCAACGCAGTCCAGCGGCAAAATTGGCCGAAAGGACATGCGCAATATCCTATTGGTACAGGTTCTTAGATTTAAGGGCAAGGTCGTGGGGGCTTCTCGCCCCCACACCCCATCGGAAGGGGCCTAACGCCCCTTCACCGCGCTCTCACTGGCGGTCTTTTTAACCTCAACTACTTTTTAAATAAAGGAGAAACTTTATGTATCAACCTAATTCAAATCGCTACGAGACCATGCGCTACAACCGCGTGGGAAAAAGCGGCGTCCTACTGCCCGAGATCTCCCTGGGCCTGTGGCACAACTTTGGCGAGGCTAAAACCTACGACTCCTGCAAGGAGATGGTCTTGGGCGCCTTTGATCTGGGCATCACCCATTTCGACATTGCCAACAACTATGGCCCCCCTCCGGGCTCGGCGGAGGAGATGTTTGGAAAAGTCCTTCACAAAGAGCTGAAGGGCTACCGGGACGAGCTGTTCATCTCCACCAAGGCCGGCTACCTGATGTGGGACGGACCCTATGGCGAGTGGGGCTCTAAAAAGCAGCTGGTCTCTTCCCTGGACCAGAGCCTGCGGCGTATTGGCGTGGACTATGTGGACCTGTTCTACCATCACCGTCCTGACCCCAACACCCCCCTGGAAGAAACTGTGGAGGCCCTCAAACTCATCGTCCAGCAGGGCAAGGCCCTGTACGTGGGTATCTCCAACTACAGCGCGGAGCAGACCGCCCAGGTGGCCAAAGAGTTTGACCGGGCCGGGCTGCACTGCCTGATCCACCAGGCGCCCTACTCCATGTTCAACCGCACGGCGGAAGAGGGCCTCTTCGACGTGCTGGAAGAAAACGGCATCGGGGGCATTGCCTTTATGTGCCTGGCCCAGGGTCTTTTGACCACCAAGTATTTTGACGGCATTCCCGCCGACTCCCGGGCGGCCAGCGCCAGCGTGTTCCTGAACCCGGACGCCGTTACTCCCGAAAAGGTGGAAAAGGCCAAGAAACTCAACCAGCTGGCCAAGAACCGGGGCCAAAGCCTCTCCCAGATGGCCATTGCCTGGTGTATGCGCATAAAGCCCGTGGCCTCCATTCTCATTGGGGCCAGCCGGCTCTCTCAGATTGAGGAAAACGTGAAGATGATGGAGCGCACGGACTTTACCTCGGACGAACTGGCCGAGATCGACCGCATTCTGGCGGAATAAGGAGGAAATAAGATGAACTATTCTGTAACTTTGGCCGAGACCCTTATGCGCCGCTTCCCGGACCCGGACAGCTACCCCTATTGCTCCTGGTCCTATCCCCAGGGCTTTTTGCTGTGGGGCTTTATCCGGCTGTATGAAAAGACCGGGACCAAGGCCTACTGTGACTATGTGATGCGCTACTGCGAAGAGCACGTATCGCCGGACGGGGCCATTTCCGGCTTTTCCGGGTGCAGTTTGGATGATATTATGGCAGGCTCGGTGCTGGTCTGGGCCTACCGGCAGACCAAAGAAGAAAAGTATAAGAAGGCCTGCGACCGGGTGCGGGCGGCCTTTGACGATTATCCCCGCAACAGCGACGGGGGCTTTTGGCACGGACGTCATCTGCCTGGTGAGATGTGGGTGGACGGCCTGTTTATGGGTCTGATGTTCCTCACCCGCTACGGAGCCTTTGTGGGGGACAGTGAATACTGCTTTGCCGAGACAGTGAAGCAGCTGAACATTGTGTTCGCCCGGTGCGAGAAGGACAACAGCGGCCTTTTGTACCACGGCTTCAGCGAGAACCCCGAGACCCCCTGGGCCAGCCGGGTGGACGGCAAGGCCCAGGAGATCTGGTGCGAGGGCCTGGGCTGGTATGCCATGGTTCTGGCAGAGGTGCTGGACCTGATGCCCAAGGAGACCCCTGGGTATGATTCGGTACTGGCCCAGCTGCAAAAGCTGCTGGCCT
>JAAWSH010000013.1 GCA_022801475.1 Acutalibacter sp.
CACCAGGCAGTTTTCCTGTACTTGGCCGAATAGGCCCAGCATCCAGCTGCCCAGGGTATCGGAAAAGCCGTGAAGAATGGAATTTTCCAGTAAAGGCTGCAAAATGAGCTTTGGCATATAGAAGTCCAGCATTTCCGGGGGAAGCTCGGTCATATACAGCAGCTTTTCGCCGTGACGCAGCTTTTGGATGTACATGTATTGGTCCAGGTACCCCAGGTCCTGCCGCACCCGCAAAATTTCCGGCCCTTTAATACTCATGCGCATAATACCCGCCAGGGCGGTGACCGTTTGTTTGATGTCCTCCAGCCGCCGGGCCTCGGCCAGGCCGTTGATGCAGTCAAGGGTATTATAC
Organism: Acutalibacter sp.; assembly: GCA_022801475.1. Taxonomy (GTDB): domain Bacteria; phylum Bacillota; class Clostridia; order Oscillospirales; family Acutalibacteraceae; genus Acutalibacter. The sequence continues at coordinate 353 of JAAWSH010000013.1, forward strand.
AGAAAATGGGGGTTGATCTGGGCTTGAAAGGCCTTGATCTCCGCCTCCTTTAGCCGCAACTCTTTAGTATACACTGTGTCAATGAGATTTTCAATACGCGCCATCATCTGGTTATACACTTCTGCCAGGTCCCGGAACTCGTCTTTGGTCTGGGTGATAATGGGCTCGCTGGCCTTGGGGTCGCTCACCCGGCCCAGTTTTTGCTGAAACTGGTGGAACTGCTGGGAAATGCCCCGGGAAACCTGGTAAATGCACAGCACCACCAAAAGGACGGAGAGCAGCGTGAGGCCGGACTGAAAATAAAATATACTATATACGTTGCTGTACAGCAAGCTTTCGTTCAGCACCAGGTAAAGGTCCCAGTCCCCCAGAGAGGAGACGGTGTGGAACACCCGCAGCTTTACGCCGTTCAAATACAGCACGGGCTCTTGGGGAGAGAGCATCTCAATGGCCTGGCTGGAAAGGGTGGAGTAGTTCAGCAGGGGCTGGCCAAAGGGGTTTACTACCACCAGGGTGGGGTCGGTCTCTACCCGGCCCGAAAGAGCATAGGACACCTGCCGCAGGGCCCCCAGGTTGAAGTCCACCATAATCAGCCCCAGCTCCTGGTCGGAAACCGGGTCCTTGATCTGCCGGGTCAGGGTTACCAGGTCGCTGGAAAGCTTGTCATAGGTAAAGTACATTTCACCGCCCAGCCGCCGGGCCGCGGCCTGGTTGCGGTTCAGCCGGGCGATAAGGTCGCCAAAGCGCAGGCGGTTGTCCATGCGCCAGACATAGTAGTCCTCATAGCTGTTTTTAATGGTGATACTCTCTATATTCATATCATAGTCAATGAGGATATTGTATATCAGCCGCTGAAATTCGGTTTCCAGGTTCTCCACTTGGTTGGGGTTTAGGCTGCTTTTACTGATACGCAACTTTTCCTGTACGTTGTCGCTGAACATAAATACCTCGGTTTCGGTGCGCAGTTTGCGCAGATAGCTGTCTACCAGGCCGATCTGCTGGTCTGCGGTAATATCCGCCTGCACGTTTACCAGCCGCTGGCTTTCCTGAAAAGAGAAGAAGTAAGTGGTTACGAGCAGGGTTAAAAAACTGACCACTGTAACGGGCACCAGGGTAACCAGCAGTTTTTTTTGTATAATAAACCGGTCGGTGAGCCGGTTCCAAAAGCTTTTGCCTTTTATAAAAAAAGATTTCATTCGCTTTTGAATTCTCCTTTGTGCAATTTTTTGGGCCTTCGGGGCCTTGGATGAGAGAGGCGTTTCAGACCAATATCCCAGAAAAACGGATTACTTCTATAGTAAAACATAACATAATACCTAATAGCAAGAGGGGAAATGGAAAACGTAAAAAATAGTGCACCAAACCCTTAAATTGATGCACTGTGCAAAATGCCCCATACGAGTTAAAATAATTGCACAAGCTTTGTCAGGCTATATTGACTAAATTAGCTTTTTTGGAAAGGATGAAAACTAGCATGAAAGCGAAAAAAGTAGCAGCCCTGCTTTTGGCAGGCACACTGATGATCGGCGCTCTGGCCGGCTGCGGCGGAGACAGCGGCTCCTCTACCGCCAGCAAAGGCGGGGATAGCTCTAAGACCAGCTCCACCGGCGGCGAGGCCAGCAATACGGGCGCGAAGTCTGACGCCAGCCTGGAAATTTGGCTATACGGCTGGGAAAAAGCCAGTGCCGACAAGGTGAAAGAGGACGCCATCAAGTGGGAAGAGGAGACCGGCGTGAAGATTACTTGCACGGACGTGGCCTCCGACTCCTTCAGCACCAAGATCCAGGCCACCCTGGCTGGCGGCGCCGCCCCGGATATGACCTTCCTGGACGCCGGCGTGCAGAGCACCCAGCTGGCCGCTAAAGGCAAGCTGCTGGGCCTGAAAGAGTACGGCGTGGAAGAGCACAAGGATAAGTTCTATGATTCGGTGTGGGACACCCTGGTGTACAAGGACGACGTGTATGGCCTGCGGATCACTGCCAACAACCTGGCCCTGTTCTACAACAAAGAGCTGTTTAAGAACGCCAGCCTGGAAGAGCCCAGCGCTGACTGGACCTGGGATGACCTGCGCAACGCGGCCAAGACCCTGACCGATACCAGCAACAACGTATACGGCCTGGACCTGCCCATCTACAATGATAACGGCGGCTACTGCTGGACCTGGCTGCCCTTCCTGTGGCAGAACGGCGGCGACTTTATGAATGAGGAGCGCACCGAGTGCACGGTGAACACCGCCGAGGGCGTAGAAGCCCTGGAGTTCTGGAAAGCCATGGTTCAAGAGGATAAGAGCGTGCCCCTGAACGCGGCCCCCACTGGCGTAAACCGCTTCACCTCCGGCGCTACCGCTATGGTGATTGACGGCCCCTGGAACCTGTCTACCTTCCTTAGCGACCCCGAGTTTAAGGATAAGTTCGGCGTAGCCCCCCTGCCCAAGCAGAAGGAGAGCGCCACGGTAGTAGGCGGCGAAGGCATCTCTATTTTCAGCAGCACAAAGTATCCCCAGGAAGCTTATGATTATTTGGTGCACCTGACCTGCACGGACTTTGTGGAGACCTTCTGGGCCAACTGGATCACCGTTCCTCCTCAGCCCGACTACGCGGACTTCTATAAGGACGACGCCACCTATGGCGCGTACCTGCAGGTGTTCTCCGACCAGATGGAGACCTCTCACACCCGTCCGTTCACCCCGTCCTGGCCTCAGATCGAGGACGCGATGGGTCTGAACATTCAGGCGTACATGTTTGACAAAAACGACGATGCCCAGGCTTCTCTGGACAAAGCCGCCGAGGCCGTGAACAAGCTGATTGAGGCTGACAATAAATAATAAAGCCTTTAAGACGCTGGGCCAATTTATAAGCGATTCATAAGAGCTGCCGCTTCTGCTAAGCGGGCTCTGGGCGGGCGGCGGCTATCTCCCGAAAAAGGGGATATACCGCCCCCGCTTTCTATATTTTAGAGAGGGGTTTTCCAAATGGAACAGACCAAACGAAGCAAAACCCTGCAGCGCAGGTGGAACTTTTGGGGATACCTGTTCATCTTGCCGAACTTTTTGGGTTTTCTCCTTTTCATGCTGATCCCCATAGTTATGGCTCTGTTTTTCAGCTTGACGAATTATGATATCATTTCTCAGATGGACTTCGTGGGCGTTCAGAACTATGTGGACCTTTTCCAAGACGACCAGTTTATTGTTTCCTTGGTCAATACCCTGTGGTACTCGGTGCTCACAGTGCCGGCGGGGGTTGTTTTGGCCCTGCTTCTGGCCGTACTGCTGAACCGGCCGGTAAAGGGCATGGCGTTCTTCCGTACCACGGTGTTTATCCCGGTTATCACCTCCATGGTGGCGGTTTCCCTGGTGTGGAGCATGCTGTACGAGGACAATGCCGGCCTGTTCAACATCATCCTCAACGCTTTGGGCCTGCCCTCTGTACACTGGCTGACGGATACCAATGTGGCCATGATCTCTGTGGCGATCATGAGCATTTGGAAGGGTCTGGGCTATAACATGACCATCTTCCTGGCCGGCTTGCAGGGCGTGCCCACGGACATCTACGAGGCGGCCACCATCGACGGGGCGAACTCGGTGCAGAAGTTCTTTAAAATTACTGTACCCATGATCGGCCCCACTACCTACTTTGTCACCCTGATGGCCCTCATCGGCTCTTTGCAGACCTTTGACCAGATCAACATTATGACCCAGGGCGGCCCTGTGGACGCTACCAAAACCCTGGGCTTCTACCTGTACCGCTACGGCTTTACTTACTACAAGATGGGATACGCCTGCGCTGCGGCCTATGTGCTGTTTGTCCTGGTGTTTATCGTATCGCTGATTCAGAACATTTCCTCCAAGAAGTGGGCGGACCTGTCCTAATGGGTCGTCATTATTATAGAAGAAAGGAAAGTGAGTTCCATGGCGAATAATGCCGTAGTGATCAGAAAGAAAAAGCCCACCTCGTTTTATGTAAAGCGGACTCTGCTTTACGTACTCTTGGCAGCCATTGCGCTGATTATGCTGTTTCCGTTTTTCTGGATGGTGTCTACCTCTTTGAAGGAGCAGTATGAAGCGGTGAAGATTCCGCCCGTGTGGATTCCGGCGGAGCCCCAGTGGATAAACTACGTTACACTCTTTACCGAGCAGCCCATGTTCATGTTTATGATGAACACCATCAAGATCGTGATCTTCGTGGTGCTAGGCCAGCTGTTTTTCAGCAGCCTGGCCGCCTACTCCTTTGCTCGTATCAAGTTTAAGGGCAACACGGTGATGTTTTTCTTCTACATCGCCACCCTGATGGTGCCCGGCCAGGTTACCATGATCCCCACCTACCTGATGTTTGCGAAAGTGGGCCTTACAGACAACCACCTGGCGCTGATTCTGCCAGCTTTCTTCTCGGCCTTTGGCGTGTTCCTGCTGCGGCAGTTCTTTATGTCCCTGCCTAAGGAGCTGGAGGAGGCCGCCGAGATAGACGGCTGCAACCCCTTTACCACCTACTGGCGTATTATGCTGCCCCTGGTGGTGCCGGCCATGCTGACCCTGGGCGTGTTCACCCTGATGAACACCTGGAACGACTACCTTGGGCCTCTAATCTATTTGAACACTCCCGAAAAGTTTACCATGACTCTGGGCATTGCCTTTTTCCGGGGCATCTATACCACCCAGTGGAACCTGGTGATGGCGGGCTCGGTGCTCTCTGTGGTGCCTATTCTGGTGGCGTACCTGTGCGCACAGAAATACTTTGTACAGGGCATTGCCATGAGTGGCATTAAGGGATAAGTTCTTTCCCTGTTGGCGTAAAAAACTTCTATTAAGAAATTCAGGGCTTATTTGAAAACAGAGGAAATGGCGAAATGCTGACCAAAAGTGGCCATATTCCAGGAGAAGAACCGCGGTAGCCGGTCGCTCTCCTGCCGCGGCCTGGCGGTTGACGGGAATTTCCCACAGGAAAGGTAGCCGCTGATGGGCGAAAAGACGGCGCTTTCGATGTTTCAAACAGACTCTAGTCTAAACAGATTCAAAAAGCGGGGCACAAACAGAAAAAACCAAGCCGCCGCTGTAACAGTGCCGCACAAAGAGATTTTTTGGCTTCTTTGTGCGGTATTGCTATACAGGAGAGATGGTTTTTTGAACAGTAAAAACCAATCACCTAAAAGTAAAAAATTGTTTCAAAATTTCTATTTACTTTCCCGAAAACACACTGTATAATGGGTTCACAAAATTTCAAACATAGAAAGGCGTAATCGTCCCATGAACCAATATGATCAATATCTAACAGAGCTTTCACGGCAGCTTTTAGAGGGCTGCAAAAAAACGGCTGTGGACGGTACCGTCCTGTTTACTCCGGACGGCGTGGCCAACTACGACGCCCTGTGGGTGCGGGACCTGGGCTATATGGCTGAGTACTGCGGGGACCTGTTTGCCCCCGGCCAGCTGGAGGCCTGCATTGAGTTCATCCTTTCCGGCCAGCGGGAGGACGGGTGGATCCCCGACCGGGTGGAGGCCGACGGCTGCCCGGTGTATGCCGCTGGGGCCAAGGGCTCGCCGGTGGGGGAGGCCAACCTGGACAACACCCCCTTCCTGGTGTTCGCGGTTTACAGCACCCTACAGCTGGCGGCAGTGGAAACCCAGGTGCTGGCCCGGTGGGTGAAAGCCCTGGTCCGGGGCATGGACTGCATTTCCCTAAGCCCGGAGGGCCTGGTGTACAACGACCCCGCCCGGCCCCATTCGCCCTATGGCTTTACAGACACCGTCTGCAAGACAGGACGCCTGTTTTACGAATCGCTGCTGTACTGGCGGGCCTGCCGGCAGCTGGCGGAGCTCATCCGCCGGTGCGGAGAGGACGAGGCCAAAGCGGCGGACTACGAGGCTCGGGCCCAGCGGGTAACACAGGCCATTGATCAGCTGTACGACCCAGAGACCGGCCTGTATTTTGCGGCGGAGCTGGATTGCCGCCAGCCGGATGTGTGGGGGGCTGCGTTCCTGCTGTATATCGGCTTCCCTGTGGAGGAAGAAAAGGGCCAGGGCCTGGCCCGCTGGCTGACGGAGAACCAGAGCCGGTACCTTTATAAAGGCCAGGCCAGCCATCTGCCGGACGGAGCCCCCTGGCAGAAGCTGCTGATAGAGGTGGCCCCTGGGGAGTACCAGAACGGCGCCTACTGGGCCACTGCCAGCGGTTGGATGTGGTATGTGCTGCGAAAGACTGACCCAAAGGGAGCCCGGCAGCTGCTGGAAGAGGTGACAGCGGACTTTAAGAGCGACGGCTGCTGCGAGTGCGTGGCGCCTGGGTACCGAAAGCTGCCGGAGTACGTGGTCAGCGCGGTGAATGTAAGAGGCCCGGTACGGAAAGGCCTGATGGAGGACGGCCAGCTAACGTAAAGAAGCGGTAAAAAGGACCGCCAGTAAGAAGGGGTCAAGGGGGCGGCGCCCCCTGCCGCCGGAGGCGGTCTTGACCTTCAGGCGGCGCGAAAGGTCAAAGTAGATCCCAACCCCCGCCCATTTCCCCTAATATAAAGAGGGAACGCACGCGCCGCCCACCCTCCAGCGAAAGAGCGGACGGTCCGCAGCCGGAACCCCAGAAAGGCGGTCCGTATCAGCAGAAAAAATATTTTGCCAATACGGGCGTCCTTCCTGGAAAGGCAACATCTAGGGGGCCGCTGTTCCGGCGGTGTTTGGGCAGCGCTCGTCTGTGCGCCCTCCCTCCTCTTGTGGGCCGGGCGGGGCTGGGGGCCCCACTCTGTTTGGGTTCGCGCCGTCAAGTGCAAGGGTGCTGACCGGTCCGGCAGGCGAGACCGTGGGACTCTGGTCTCATCTGCCCATTCGGTCAGTTCGCGGCTTGTCTGCCCCTGGCAGAGGCTCACCCCACACCCCGCAATGGGTCCCTCTCCGGGGCCTTGCGGAAATTACCACAACACTATAACCGAAAGGTGGTCAATGGAATGCTAAAAATCGACGGACAGAAAATCCTTTATCAGTACGATGGCGAAACCCTCTGCGTAGAGCCCTGGGGCTCCAACAGCCTGCGGGTGCGGGGCGTGCGCATGGGAGAAATCAACCAAAGCCTCTCCTGGGCCCTGCTGCCCGCCCCGCCCGCGGACGCGGCCGCTGGGGAAGAAAACGGCGCACTGGTGCTGAAAAACGGCGGAATCTCCGCCAAAATCGAGAAAAACGGACGCCTGACCTTCTACGGCAAGGACGGCCAGGTGCTTTTGCAGGAGTTTAAGCGGGACCGCAGTATGCAGGGCACCAACTTCAGCCCCTTTATGATCACCGCCCGGGAGTATACCCCCATGCGCGGCCCAGACCAGTCGATCACCGTGCACTTTGAGTCTGATCCTGACGAAAAGCTGTACGGCATGGGCCAGTATCAGCAGGAGACCTTTAACCTGAAAGGGGCCACCCTGGAGCTGGCCCAGCGGAACTCCCAGGTCAGCGTGCCCTTTGTGCTTTCCAGCAAGAACTATGGCTTCTTCTGGAACAACCCGGCCATTGGCCAGGCCACCTTTGGCACCAACCGCACCGACTGGCACGCCCAGTCCTCTCCTCAGCTGGATTATTTTATCACCGCTGGAGACGGGCCCCAGCAGATTATCAGCCAGTATTTGGCCGCCACCGGTATGCCGGCCGTCATGCCGGATTTCGCCACAGGCTTTTGGCAGTGCAAACTGCGCTACCGCACCCAGGAGGAGCTGCTAAGTGTGGCCAGAGAGTACAAGCGCCGGGGCCTGCCCCTCTCGGTGATCATCATAGACTTCTTCCACTGGCCCAACCAGGGCGTTTGGGACTTTGACCCCGAATGCTGGCCCGACCCCGCTGCCATGAACCGGGAGCTGGAGGAAATGGGCGTGAAGCTGATGGTCTCGGTGTGGCCCACGGTGGACCCCAAAAGCCCAAACTATCCGGAAATGATGGAAAAAGGCTATCTGGTGCACACGGACCGGGGCAACCGCACCCAGATTGAGTGCGGCGGCTACGAGGTGTTTTACGATGCCACCCACCCCGGGGCCCGGGAGTTTGTGTGGGATAAGATCAAGAAGGGATACTATGACCGGGGCATCAAGTGCTACTGGCTGGACGCCGCCGAGCCGGAGACCATCCCCTACCACTTTGACAACCTGCGCTACCACCTGGGCAGCAGCCTGGAGGTGGGCAACATCTACCCCTACTACTACGGAAAGACCGTGTACGACGGCCTGAAGGCCCAGGGAGAGAAGGACATCATTCTGCTAGAGCGCAGCGCCTGGGCGGGCAGCCAGAGCATTGGCACCCTGGTCTGGTCCGGGGACATTGTGTCCAGCTTCCACAGCATGCGCCGCCAGATGGTGGCGGGCCTGCACATGGCCGTGGCGGGCATTCCCTGGTGGACCACGGACATTGGCGGCTTCGACTTCGGCGACCCGGACGACCCGGCCTTTAGAGAGCTGCTGATCCGCTGGTTCCAGTATGGGGTGTTCTGCCCAGTGTTCCGGCTGCATGGGGCCCGGGTGAAGAAGCAGAAGGACGGCCAGCAGGAGGGCATGGGCTACAGCGCCGAGCCCCAGCCCGCCGGCAACGAGGTGTGGAGCTATGGCGAGGAGGCCCTGGGCATCCTGACCAAGTATCTCCATATGCGCGAACGAATCCGTCCCTATATCAAAGAGCAGATGGACCTTTGCCACCAGCAGGGCGTACCGCCCATGCGGCCCCTGTTTGTGGACTATCCTGGAGATGAGGCCTGCTGGCAGGTGCGGGACCAGTACCTGTTTGGCCCGGACATTCTGGTGTCTCCCATTACCCACGCGGGGCAGACCCAGCGGCAGGTGTATCTACCCAAGGGCGCCCGGTGGGTGCGGGTGGAAACCGGCGAGGCTTTTGAGGGCGGACAGAGCATAAGCTGCGAAGCGCCCCTGGATACCATCCCGCTGTTTGTAAAAGAAGGGGGCGGGCTGGACCGGGAGGTCTTGAAGCTGGGCTAAGAACAAAGCCCCCAGGGGCCGGACTGATAGGAAAATAACTATTTTATAATATGGAAAATAAAGACAAATTGTTTGGAGGTAAGTGTTATGTCAGTTATTCGTGTGGGAAGCGTAGGCATCGGCGGCATTTCCCGCGGGGTGCACCTTCCCGGAATTAAGAACAGCCCCGACCTGGAGCTGGTGGCGGTCTGCGACATCGATCCCGAGGCCCTGCGCTATGCCCAGGAGACCTACGGCATTGACCAGGCCCACTGCTTTACCGACTACCATGACCTGATCAACTGCCCGGACGTGGACGCGGTGGACATCTCCACCCCTAACAACGTGCACTTCCCGGTGGCGATGGCCGCAGTAGAGGCGGGCAAGCCCTTTGCTGTGGAAAAGCCCATCACCCTGAACAGCCAGGAGGCCGACGCACTGGCCCAGGCCGCCAAGGAGAAGGGCGTAAAGAACATGGTGTGCTTCTCTTACCGGTTTATGGCCGCCGCCCGCTACGCCAAGGACCTGATCGCCCGGGGGCTCATCGGCCAGGTGTACCACGTGGATATGCAGTACTACCAGGCCTGGGGCCTGCCTTTGTGTGAGACGCCTCTGGTGTGGCGCTTCCAGAAGGAGCTCACCGGCTCCGGCGCTCTGGGGGACCTGGGCAGCCATGCCCTAGACCTGGTGCGGTTTGTCACTGGCAAAGAGTATAAGCGGCTGGTCAGCCACACAGGCACCTTTGTCCATGAGCGGAAAAAGCCTGATGGCACCATGGGCCTGGTGGACGTGGACGACTTTTCCAACTACATGGCGGAGATGGAGGACGGCATAGCCGCCACTTTCCGCATCACCCGCTATGGCTTTGGCCGGGGGAACTTCCAGACCATGGAGGTCTACGGCAGCCAGGGGGGTCTGGTCTATAAACTGGACTATAACCACGACAACGGGGATGAGATTGAGGTGTGCACCGGCCAGGTGGGCGCGGAGTCCCATGTATACAGCAAGCTGCCCATTCCCGAGAAGTATAAGGTAAACCAGATGCAGTCTTTCGCGGATATTATCAATGGCAAAGAGGACGGCCTGGCAGCCACCATCTTTGACGGGCAGGTCAATCAGCACGCGGTGGACGCGGTACTGGTCTCATCGGAGAACGGCCAGTGGGTGAAGCTGTAAGGCCATCCAAAAGGAACAGACCCGGGGTCTTGGAGGAATGCTGGTATAAGCCGGCGTCCTGCGTTTGTGCTCAATAGAGATCCCGGCAAAGCCTGGCAATATATTAAAATCGGGGGTATCTACAAATGGCAATCAAAGTAACCGTATGGAACGAGTACTATCATGAAGTGACCTTTAAGGAAGTGGGCGAAGTTTACCCCAAGGGCATCCACGGCTGCATCGCGGACTTCCTGGGGGAGGCCGGCATGGAGGTGCGCACCGCCACCCTGCCCGAGCCCGAGCACGGCCTGACCCAAGAGGTGCTGGACAACACCGAGGTGCTGATTTGGTGGGGCCATATGGCCCACCACAAGGTGAGCGACGAGGTGGTAGACCGGGTATATAAGCGTATTCAGGAGGGCATGGGACTGATTGTGCTGCACTCGGGCCATGGCTCCAAGATTTTCCACAAGGTCTGCGGCACAGACACCGGAAAGCTAAAGTGGCGCGAGGATGGCGGAAAGGAGATTTTGTGGGTTATGGACCCCACCCATCCCATTGTGGAGGGTCTGGACGAGAAGATCATGATTCCCCACGAGGAAATGTACGGAGAACGCTTTGAAATTCCCCAGCCCGACGAGCTGGTATTTGTCAGCTGGTTCGAGGGCGGCGAGGTGTTCCGCAGCGGCTGCACCTTCCACAGGGGAAAGGGCAAGATCTTCTATTTCCGCCCAGGCCACGAGGTGTTCCCCATTTACCATCAGCCGGAGATTCAGAAGGTAATTACCAACGCGGTAAAATGGGCCGCGCCCCGGCAGATGCCGCAGACCATCTTTGGCAACACCCAGCCCGTGGTAGAGACCCAGGCCAAGCTGGAGCATTCCATCCAGGGGATGCACGAACAGATGAAGTAATAAAAAATGGCATGAACAAGAAGGGGCCCAGGAGAAGCCGGGCCTCTTTTTGTTTTTGCTGCTTTTTTCGAGGGATACCTAACAATATCCGTCAAAAATGGAGGGTGTAGGAGTTTTTTAAAAAAAATCTCCGATTTTGTAGGAAAAATTTTTTAAATCCTCTTGACAATTCAATAGAATTACAGTACTATTGGTTATAAGAAATACATTGTACCTAAACGAGACTGTAAACGATTAGGTATTTGTAAAGAAAGCGGTAGCTTTCTATTCGGTTCACGGGCTAAATGAAAGAGAGGGATCATTATGTCAGCCATCGATCTGGTAGTACTGGGAATTCTGAAGAATAAGCCCATGGGGGCTTATGACATCCAAAAGGTGGTGGAGTATCAGAATATCTCTAAATGGGTGAAGATCAGTACGCCTTCCATCTACAAAAAAGTATTGCAGCTGGAGGCTAAGGGGCTGATTGCCAGCCGCAGCGAGAAAGAGGGAAGAATGCCTGAAAAGGCGGTGTATACCGTTACGCCGGAAGGGGAAAAGGCTCTGGACCGGCTGATGGGGGAGATTTCCCGCAAACCGGTGCGGATGTTCCTGGACCTGAACGCCGTTATCGTGAACCTGGAAAACCGCCCGCCAGAGGAACAGAACATGTATTTGGAAAATATTCGGGGCGGCGTTCGGGAAATGAAAGGTGAGCTGGAACAGAACCTTAACCAAAAATCTGGAGTGTGGCAGACGCCCCAGGCGGGAATGGCGGTGCTGCGGCAGCAATATGCCCTGGCCTGTGCCCTGGACGCCTGGGTAACGGCTATAAAAGAGAGCCTGAAGAAGGAGACAGTAACCAGCAGATAGCGGCCAAACCGCAAAAAGCGGCGGGATACCCCTGCCGCTTTTTTCTTTTGGAGAGGTGTGGCAAAATGCCTTGCCATGCCCGGTCCAGGCCCAAGCAGGCTCTTCTCAGATCAAGTTTTACAGAATGATTACATTTTTTTGGTTACCATTTCTTTTTTTGGGGCTTCTAATAGGTGGAAGCATCTGAAAGAAGGAGAATGGTATGGAATTTCTGGATTTTACAAATTATGACGCCGTAGAGGAATACGAGGCCTTTGTACAAAGCCGTGGCGGCAGTTTTATGCAGTCGGTGCGCTGGGCGGGAGTGAAGCGGGGATGGCGCCATGAGGCGGTGATCTCCCGAGACAGAGAGGGGAAGATACGCGCCACCTGCCTGGTTCTGATAAAAAAGTTCCCGCCTCCCTTCAAGTCCTTTCTTTACGCCCCCAGGGGCCCGGTGTGGGACTTTCAAGACGCCCGTGCCTTTCGGGACCTGATGCTGGGGCTGGGGGAGCTCTCTCATAAATACAAGGCCTACTCCTGCAAAATGGACCCGCCCATTGAGGAGGCGGAAAGCGACAAGGTCTTTTCTCTGCGGGCGGCGGGGTGTTCTTTTGTCCCCTGGCAGCCAGACGATGCTACCATACAGTGCAGGAGCAACTATATTTTAGAGCTAAACGGCCGCGGCGAGGAAGAGCTGATGCGCTCCTTTAAGAGCAAATGCCGGTACAATATCCGCCTGGCCCAGCGCAAAGGGGTGACCTGCCGGGTATACGGCAAGGAGCGCCTGCGGGATTTTCACCGGCTGATGGAGGAGACCCGCACCCGGGACGGTTTCCAGATGCGTTCGCTGGAATACTTTGCCCGAATGATGGACGCCCTGGGGCCCCACTGCCGGCTATACCTGTGTGAATACCAGGGGCAGGCTCTTTCGGGAGCCCTCTGCGTGCAGTATGGCGGCGTAACCAGTTATGTGTACGGGGCCTCTACCGCTAGCCACCGGGAGGTAATGCCCAACTATCTGATGCAGTGGGAGATGATCCGGTGGGCGGCACAGTCCGGCTGCGATGTATATGATTTTCAGGGCGTGCCTCATTGGTATGACCCCGAGCACCCCAACTATGGGGTGTACCACTTTAAGACTGGCTTCAACGGGCGGCTGGCCATTTATGCGGGAGAGTTTCGTCTGGTATTTTCCCGCCACTATAAAACAGCTTTCGATTGTGCCCTGCGCTGGGTGGGCTACCAAAAGCTGCTGTAGGCCCTGTTTGAGACATCGAAGCCCATAAGCGGCCCCTTTCCCCGTCAAAAATCCTCGTGAATCGGAAGATGAACTTGCAAAAAATTGCGCGGTCAAGGGGCATGAGGCCCCTTGTAGGGGGAGGGGGCAAAGCCCAAGGCTTGATGTAGTCAAGTCTCCAAACTCCGCAACCTTTGAAAAGGGCGAGAGTCGCCATGTGGCAAAGAGTAATGCTTTGCATCAATTCTCGTCACGAGCCCACCGAGTCCAGCCGATTTGGCAGACGAGACGACGAAACTTTTACCGTTCCGTCGCCAGGATCTTGCATATAACCTCTTCGCTTCGAACAATCCACCCGCCATACTCTCTGTTGACATTTCCCCTAAAAAAGCTTATGATAACTTCAGAACTTTTATAGAGAGGATGACGTAAAATGGACAGCTGCATTCATCAAAATGCCCTGACCCTAGGGGTGTGCTACTACCCCGAGCATTGGCCTGAAACCATGTGGGAAGATGATCTTGAA
>JAAWSH010000014.1 GCA_022801475.1 Acutalibacter sp.
CCACCTGCAAAAGCTTCTGCATGGCGGCGGTCCCTGCCACCACAGTGTTCAGCTTAAAGGGCGCCAGCGCGGCCCACGCGCCAATAAAGTCTCCATAGCTGGGGGTGGCTCCTGTGATAAAAGCCACGCCGTCCTTACTCCCATCTCCTCTGATAAGCACCCCCACCGCGTCGTTTAGCTGCTCGGTGGCAATGTACGCTCCAATCTGCCGCAGGGCCACGGTAAACAGGTCCAGCTTTTGAAAACGCAGGGCCTCGTAAGAGCTCACCAGCATCCGTCCATGCTTTTTCATGGGTACCAAACTCTGGTTGGCACGGATATTGGTAACTGGCAGCGCGGCGCCCTCCAGCTCCAGCGGGGTGGCGCCGGTCTCGGCGGCCTGGGTGCCGTCCTCTTCTTTGGCGGCAATGGTGCGGTAGTCTATCCCGTCAATTTTGGTCACCGTGGCCACCAGGTCACTGATCTTCGTCACGCTGTCCATGCCCTGGCGCACGGCTCGGGCCACATATTCTGGGAATAGCGCGGCGCTGGCGCTGCTCTGGAAGAACTGTTCCACTGTGCCGGAGTCCGGCCCGCTCACCTTAATGGCAAAGCGCTTCAGCTGGCGCTGGTAGGCGTCTAGGCCCTCCAGGGCTGTGCCCCGGTAATTTTCCGAGCGGTCCAGCTCTTCCAGCACCTGGGTAAAGCTCTTGCCCGGGGTGCAGTACATGCCTTTTTCCAACCCAATATTCTCATAATAAGCCATAAGTTCATTCTCCTTTAAAAAATTATATTTTTTAGGTGTTCTCGTCACGGTAAAGCCGTAAAGATTTGCAACCGTCCTGGAAAGCCTGCCCTACGCCGGTATTGCGCCCTATGGAGCGGCCAGGCCTCCCACTCTGGTAAGCGCGTGGGGCACAGTGTCCAGCCTTATATCCGAAACTCCCCGTTGCCTTCTTCCCGGTCTCCGGGCTCTGGGGCCAGCTGGGGCCGCAGGGGCAGGGCTCTCTCCGCCATCCGGCCATAGGTCTTTTCCATGGCGGCCAACTCCTCTATGCCCAACGCCTTTACCGCAGCCTCCATCACCTCCCGGGGCATTTCCGGCTGTACTACGGCGCTGTACTTCAGCACCCCCCTTTCCAGCTCCCGGCGATAGCGCTGGCCCCAGCGGGCCTTTTCCGCCAGGGCCCGGAATCTACGGCCAATCTCCCCGGCCTGGGCCTTGGAAATCACCACTGCCTCCGCCTGGGCTTGGCTTAGCAGCTTGTCCACCGCTTCTTCCCCGGCAAAATGTTTTGTCACCCCCGCGCCCCGCTGGGCGGGCACTGCCACAAAGGAGCACTCATAGGCGTCTGTGGGCTCCAAGAGCAGGTGGTGGGCCACCTGGCCCCCATATTCCCGGCCCGGCACATGCGCGCACTGCTCCTGGCCGCACACGCTGCATACCCGGCGCTTTACGCTACAGCTAACGCTTACCTCCTTCAAAATCCCCCCGTCAATCAGGGCAATGGTCTCCTCATTGCCCTTGGTTCTGGGCAGGTATGCCTGGGCGGTAAGCTGCGCCAGGGGCTCGCCTGTCTTGGTCCCCTGGTCCTCGCAAATCCGCATCCCCGTGCTGAAAATCCTGGCAGTCTGGTTGGCGCTTTTGCACTCGTGGTCCAAAATGCAGGTCTTGCCTAAAAACAGCTCCTTCAGCCGCTCCAGGCTCTCCTTGGGGAAGCGCTCCAGATCCCGGTCCACCTGGTTGTCGCACAGCACAAGGGAAAACACATACACCTCCTGGGGTTCATAGGCCCGGCGTGTGTAGCGGTTGATCGCCTCCATCTCCTCCTGGCTCAATTCCTGGGCGGCCTTCACCACCCGGCCCTCCTTCAAATTCATAGGCATCCTCCTTCGTATTCTTTGTGTTATTGGTTATTCCTCCAGCTCCCACTCCAGCTTTCTGGCCCTGGCCAGCAGATACCGGGCGTTGGCGTGGTCCACCTCGTCCTGCATGGTAATCTCTTCCCACTCTATCCCGCACTCTTGGGGATAGCCCTCCAGGGCCAGCCAGGTCCGGCAGATCTTTCGTATCACTGGGGTCAGCACCCGCCGGTATGCCTCCAGCTCGCTGGTAAGCACGTCCGCCTGCTGGCTAGACATCCGTTCCGTAGAGGACCAGCTAAGCCCCAGCAAAAAGGGCGGCAGGCCCAGCTTGGCCACAATCTGCTCCAGCATCTGCCGCACCGGTACCTGGCTGTCCATCATCTGGTTGTCCGCGCCAATGGCCTTAATACTCACGTTGCCCACTGCCACAAAATCCCTGGGCTCCCGGCTGCTCATGGCAGCCTTCCACTCCCGGGCCATCTGCTTGGCCCGCTCTCCGGCCCCTGTCAGGGGCCCCTCCGGCTGGCAGGTCACCGCAAAGCGTACGTTGCCCATGCGCTCCCAGTTCACCCCCAGGGTGCGGTAGATATTCATCAGCACCCCGCTGACAAAGGGCAGCCCCCGCAGCAGCGACACCCCCCAGGGGGACCCCGCCGCCGGGTTCAGGGCCGAAACCAGCAGCAGTTCTGGGTGGGGGCAGGGGCGCTTTTCCCCCTCCTCCAGTACCGAAACCTTCACCCCCAGGGGCCCGTCCTCTTCCAGCTCCAGATTTCGCAGCCCCGCATTATATAAGGCCGCCACCTGCCCGCCAGAGAGCACCATCTCGCCCACCGCCGTGCCATAGGTCACCAGTTCCTCCAAGTACACGCCCAAGAATTCATGAATACCGCTGCCCGCGGCGTTCACCTGTACCCCCTCTAAAAACTCCTTCAGCCTCTTCTCTGCCTGCTCCTGAGGGCAGGACACCTGAAAGCCGCCGATGAGCCGGCGCAGCTTATAAATAGACGCGTCAATAATGGGCACAGCCTCCCGCAGGCTGCGGTACAGCTCCCGCTCCCCTGCGCCCACTGGCAGCAGCACGCTCCCTTCCGCTGGCCGGCTCTGTACGCTGGTAGCCAGCGCCCCGCCCTCGTCAAAGGCCCCGCCGGCCCGCCGGTTCTTCTTTTTCAGACCCAGCACTTGTTCAAGCTCCTTTCCTGTTGATTGTTTTGATAAATCCGGTCCCTCCTCTTCCCCGCTTTTTTCTGGACCCTCTAAAACCTCCCTTCATATACCCCTTAAAAAAAGGCAAAAGTTGTCCTCTAAAAGACAACTTTTTAAGAAAAAACAAAAATATTTTCGAATTTTTTTCAAAACCCCCGCCAAAAGGCTTTCTACAAATTAAGAATCCCTTACTTTTGCCCCCGCCCTATTGCTTTCCCAAAGGGTTTCGTGCTAAGATAAGGACACAAAGACGGCGCCCCAGGGACCCCCTCTCACCACCAGTCTGGCAGGCCCGCCGAAAACGCAAAGAGGTGTATCACTATGGCAGACTATAACCACGGAAACTACCAGCCCCAGGGCCAGCCCATGTATAACCCGCCCCAGTACCAGCCTCAGGCCGGCATCGACCCTCCTCCCGGCTATATCCAGCGCAGCCGGGTGGCGGCAGGCATTTTGGCCATTTTGCTGGGGGTGTACGGTGTCCACAGCTTCTACCTGGGCAACACGTCCCGGGGCCTTATGCAGCTGCTCATCTCCCTTTTAACCTGCGGCGTGGGGGCCATTGTGGTGGAGATATGGAGCATCCTGGACGGCGTTAAGCTGCTGGATGGCCGCATTAGCACGGACGCCAACGGCGTATTTCTTAAAGACTAACCCAGGAGGTGCCCTATGAGCGATTTTGAAAATAAGGACCTAAACCAAGAGCCCGCCGCCCCGGCGCAGCCCGTGCCCGCCGCTTCTGAAACCCAGCCCCCAGAACCTGCCCCGGCCTCTCCCGCTGTGGAACCAGCCGCTCCCGCAAGCGAAGGAGAACCCCCTGTGCCCGCTGCCCCTGTGGATGAAAAGCCCGTGCCCCAGCTCACCCTGGAGCCAGACCCCGCTCCGCCCACCATCACCTTCCCAGAGCCTCCCCGCGCTCCGGAGCCTCCCCCCCAGCCAGTGGTGCAGCAGGCTCCCCAGTATAATAATCAGTATAGCTATGGCGGCCAGCCCCAACAGGGCTATCAGCCGCCCCAGTACACCCAGTCACAGGCCTATCACGGCTATCAAGCCCCCAATTACACTGCCCAAAGCTACCAGCAGCCCCAGGCGCCGGTTCAGCCCCAGTATACCGAGCCCCCTGCCGGATACCAGCAGCGCAGCCGTTTGGCCGCTGGACTTTTGGCCATTATGTTTGGGTGCCTTGGCATTCACAATTTCTATCTGGGCTTCAACACCCGGGGCACCATCCAGCTGGTTTTGTGCCTGGCGGGCGGCCTCATCACCTGCGGGGTTGCCTCTGTGGCGGCCGTCATCTGGGGCTTTATCGAAGGCGTCATGCTTCTTTCCGCCAACGGCCCCAAATTCGACGGAAACAACGTTATCCTTCGTCCCTAGCAACACAAGCGGCAACGTAACGTTGCATCATCTTCGCGGAGCCGGGCACAGCCCCCGCAAGGAATAACTATACATGAAAGCCCGCGTTCCCTAAGAGCCTGTTTAGTATCTTGAGCGCACATAGATTGCAACGTCAGATTTTTCGCCAACACATCCAAATGGAGCATCGTCAATCAGCCTATATATGGTTAAACCATACATGGTTTTGCGATTCAGCAAGCAAACGTTGGGTGCTATGGCGGAAAATACGCTAGCAAGCTGTGTGCGAACAGATGCTAAACAGGCTCTAAGAACAGAAAAGGATGACCAAGCCCCAAAACACAGGCCCTTATCCACAGAAAAGAACGGTATACGGGCCTGTATCCGCAAAACAGAATTTCCGCCAAAACAAAGAGCCGCCCCTTGCGTGCGGCTCTTTGCGCTATGCATAACTAGTGCGTGTTCCCATAAGCGTTGGCACGCGTCTTTTGGGTAGATTTTTGCCATCTTCTGTGTTGATAATTCATGAAGTACGCCAGCACAAGAGCAGCGAGCTGCTCTGCGAATTTTCGCCTTCAAAAATCTGCTCCAAAATCCGCATACTCAGCTTATGTAAACACGCCCTAAAAAGGGAGCACATTCTATGCAAGAATATACCGCCTACCACGTGGTCACCGAACGTCCCATGCACCCGGGTCAGTGCCTGCGTTTTGACAGCACCCACCACAATGGCGTATATGTCCGGGTTGCTGCCAAGCAAGATATTGTGAAAGAAATTTATGCCAACCCCCAGTGCTATGCTGGAAAACCCCTGGAACACCACACCGCCGTGGCCCTGCGGGAGCTGGCTATGGAGCAAGTCCGCCAGCAAGAATTCCCCCAGTATCCCTCCCGCATGGCCTGCCTATACGTGTCTGAAACTTTGGAGGAGGCCCAACGCTGGGCCGCGTTCTTTGCCGGTCCTTGTCAGCGCCCCACCTACCACATTGTCCGTCTGCATGTCCTGGGCAGCCTCTTTGCGGGCAATGCCTGCAACTGCTTCGACGGCGTCCCAGACCAGGCCCAAAACCTGGCCCGGGCCCGAAATTACTGGCGTAACGGTCCCAGCCCAGAAGGACCCCTGGTGAAGGAGCTGCTGGCCGCCGGCGACATCCACGTGCTGGAAATTCTTCAGGAGATCAACCAAAATCTGCCCTAAACCACTCCCGCTTTTTCTCTGCCAATGGAAAAACTTTTATTGACTTTGCACACCCGGCACATTATAATAGGCCTTGATATCCTTGTGATTCTATTATTTCATAACAGGAATATAAACTATTGTGGAGAAAGCGAAGTGAATGAATTTGGAAAGCGTCAAAGCCGCCATCTGCGACGTATGTCACAAAATGTGGCAGCTGGGCTGGGTGGCCGCAAATGATGGAAACGTCAGCGCCCGCCTGCCGGACGGCCGCGTTCTTGCCACCCCCACAGGCATCAGCAAGTCCTTCATCACCTCGGACAAGCTGGTGCTTTTAGACAGCCAGGGCAACGTTTTAGAGGCCAGCGGGGACTACCGCCCTTCCAGCGAGATCAAAATGCACCTGCGCTGCTATGAAAAGCGCCCGGACGTGCAAAGCGTCATCCACGCCCACCCGCCAGGGGCCACCGGATTCGCTGTGGCGCACAAGGCCATGGACATGTACAATATGATTGAGGACGTAGCGGTGATGGGCTCTGTGCCCCTCACTCCCTATGGCACGCCATCCACCCAGGAGGTGCCCGACGCCATTGAGCCCTACCTGGAGGAGCATGACGTAATGTTGCTGGAAAACCACGGGGCCCTGGCTGTGGGCAGCGACGTGCTAACAGCCTTTTACCGTATGGAAAGCCTGGAGCTCTGGGCAAAGATTACCATTAACGCGGTCATTCTGGGCGGCAGCTTTGATATTAGCCGGGAGAACATACAAAAGCTCATCGACCTGCGGGGGTACTACCGGGTTACCGGGCGTCACCCAGGTTATAAGACCTTTCAGCCAGAGGACCCCCTGCTGCATAAAAAGTAGGGAGGCCAAAGAGAGGCCGCACACCCCTGTATTCCATTCAGCATTTCGCTGGTTTCCACCTTATGTAAACTACAATCCAATTCCGTCAACCAACCGCAAAGGAGGTTTTTCATCATGCAATACCCTAAAATCGGCATCCGTCCCGTCATTGACGGCCGCTGGGGCGGCGTCCGCGAGGCCCTGGAAACCCAAACCATGGGCATGGCCACTATGGCGGCGGCCCTGATCAGCTCTAACCTTAAGTACCCTGACGGTACCCCTGTCCAGTGCGTTATCAACCAAGGAACCATCGGCGGCGGCGCCGAGGCCGCCCAGTGCGCCCAGTTCTTCGCCGCGCAAAATGTTGTGGCCACCCTTAGCGTTACCCCCTGCTGGTGCTATGGCTCCGAGACCTTTGACATGGACCCCAACACCATCAAGGCCGTGTGGGGCTTCAACGGCACCGAGCGCCCCGGGGCCGTGTACCTGGCCGCCGTGATGGCCGCCTATGCCCAAAAGGGCCTGCCCGCTTTCTCTATCTATGGTCATGATGTCCAGGACCTGGGGGACAGCTCTATTCCTGCCGACGTGGCGGAGAAAATCCTCAAGTTCGCCCGGGGCGCGGTGGCCGTGGGCTGGATGAAGAATAAATCTTATGTCAACCTTGGCGGCGTGGCCATGGGCATTGCGGGCAGCTACTGCAATGCGGACATGTTCCAGAAATACTTCGGCATCCGGGCCGAGTGGGTGGACATGACCGAAATTTTGCGCCGCGTCACTCTGGAAATCTACGACAAAGAGGAGTACCACAAGGCCCTGGACTGGATCAAAGCAAACTGTCCCGAAGGCTTTGACCTAAACAGCGGCAAAAACCTGCCGGAAATCATCACCCGGTCTAAGGTCGTTCCTCCGGATCAGGATTGGGAGTTCATTGCCAAAATGTCCATCATTGTCCGGGACATCCTTTTTGGCAACCCCAAACTGGCAGAGCTGGGCTGGCACGAAGAGGCCCTGGGCAAAAACGCAGTGGCCGGGGGCTTCCAGGGCCAGCGCCAGTGGACCGACTGGCTGCCCAACGCGGACTTTACGGAAGCCATTATGGCCTCCACCTTTGACTGGAACGGTCCCAAGGCCCCCACACCCTTTGCTACAGAAAATGATACCCTTAACGGCGTGGCCATGATGCTGGGGTCCCTGATCAGCAACACGGCTCCCTGCTTCCACGACGTGCGCACCTACTGGAGCCCAGAGGCCTGCCAGCGGGTCACCGGACACAAACCGGAAGGCGTGGCGAAAAACGGCTTTATTCATCTCATCAACTCCGGCGCTACCGCCCTGGATGGCTCGGGCGCGGCCAAAAACTCCCAGGGACTTGGCTGCATGAAGCCCTTCTGGGACATGACGGAGGAGGATGTGGCCGCGTGCCTGGCGGCCACAGACTGGTGCCGGGCCAACTATGAGTACTTCCGGGGTGGCGGGTTCTCCAGCCACTTTAGATGCCACGCGGAGATGCCCGTGACCATGCTGCGGGTCAACGTAGTGGACGGCATCGGCCCGGTCTTACAGCTGGCCGAGGGCTGGACCGCGGACCTGCCGGACGAAATTCACACAGTCATTGACAAGCGCACAGACCCCAGCTGGCCCACCACCTGGTTTGTGCCCCGGCTTACGGGCCAGGGTGCTTTTGCCGATGTGTACAGCGTTATGGCCAATTGGGGCGCTAACCACGGGGTTACGGTGTACGGCCACGTGGGGGCTGAGCTAATTACATTGGCTTCCATGCTGCGCATTCCGGTAAATATGCATAATGTGGAGGCGGAGAAAGTGTTCCGGCCCCACGCCTGGGCGGCCTTTGGCACAGAGGACGCCCAAAGCGCCGACTACCGGGCCTGCCAGACCTACGGCCCGCTGTACCAGTAAAAACAGCCCCGCCTTTTTAGGTCAAGACCGTGGGACGCCGTCCCACACCCTGCCGGGGGCAGCAAGTTTCCCCGGGCCCCTCTTTTGTTTCGCGTTTTCTCTCATCTTCCCGTTCTATTATCTTCTTAAGGAGGTCCTACCCTATGAAAATAGCCGCCATTGGTGCTTGGCATGTACATACTATGGAGTACGCCCAGGCCATCCAGAAAAATCCAAAAGCTCAGCTCTGCTGCCTTTGGGATGACGACCCCGCCCGGGGCCAGGAAACCGCCCAAAAACTGGGCATTCCCTTTCAGCCCGACCTAGAAGCCATCTGGGCCGACCCCAGTATTGAGGGCATCCAGGTTACCACAGCCACCAGCCAGCATACCTCTGTGCTGCTGGCCGCCGCCAAAGCCAAAAAGCACATCTTCACCGAGAAGGTTCTGGCTTTCTCCAACGAGGAGGCCGAAGAAATCGCCGCTGCCGTTCGGGCCAGCGGGGTAAAATTCACCATTTCCTATCCTCACAAGACCTGGCCCGCCCTAAAAGCTGCCAAGACCTTGGCCCAAAGCGGCCAGCTGGGGCAGATCACCTATGCCCGGGTGCGCAATGTCCACAACGGAAGCAGCGCCGACTGGCTGCCCCCCCACTTCTACGACGCGGCCCAAACCGGCGGCGGGGCTATGATGGATCTGGGGGCCCACCCCATGTACACCCTGCACTGGCTGATGGGCGAGCCCAAATCCATCGTTTCCATGTTCACCCAGGTCACCGGCAAGCCCGTAGAGGACAACGCCGTCTCCGTGCTGGAGTTTGCCAGCGGGGCCATCGGCGTGTCCGAAACCGGCTTTGTCTCCGAGGGCAATAACTACGTGCTGGAGGTCAGCGGCACCCAGGGTTCGCTGATGGTACGCAACGGCGCGTTGGAATACAGCAGCCGGGAGACCAAGGGCCAGGTGGTGGAGCAAAAGGACCTGCCCGCCCCGGACCCCATGCCCATTGACGCGTGGATAGACGCGGTCACAGAGGGCGGCGAGGCTCCCAATGGCTTGGACGACGCTCTAGCCCTAACCCGGCTGATGGTGGGCGCGTACCACTCCTGCCGCACGGGCGAAAAGTACCAATTCTAAGAAAAAAAGAAAAGCGTCCCGGGGGGCCAGGCCCTTCGGGACGCTTCTATGTAAAGCAGAGCCAAAAATATGCGGGAGCAGGCAGAGGCGCATTCCGCAGCTTCGTACTCCTCTTCCCTGCCTCATCTTTTGTGAAAGAAGGTATTTTCATGAACGACCAGCTGGCCTACGAAATCCTCTCCATTGTCGCCGAAATCCCTTCCGGCCAAGTGGCCACCTACGGCCAGGTCGCCGCTCTCTCCGGCCACCCTCGGGGGGCCCGGCTGGTGGGCCGGGTGCTGCGCCACGCTATGCTCTACGGCGACTTCCCCTGCCACCGGGTAGTGGACCACAGCGGCCGCCTGGCCCCCGGCTGGACAGAACAGGCCGCGCTTTTAGCAGCAGAGGGTGTTCCCATGAAGGATTCCGCCCACGTGAACCTAAAGCTCTGCCGCTGGGCGCCCTAACGCTTCCCCATCCCGCCGCAAAAACCACAGCAGCCCAGTGTACCGCCGGGTCTTTTTATTATTGGCAATCATCTCGTCCAGCACTGCCGCCTCACCGGTAAGAATCAGCAGCTTTTTGGCCCTGGTCACCCCAGTATACAGCAGGTTTCGGTACCGCAGCTGCCCCGGTACCTTCAAAAGGGGCATCACCACTGCCGTAAACTCATTGCCCTGGCTCTTGTGCACCGTCACCGCATAGGCGGGCTCCAGCTCTTGGGCGGCGTGTTCCAGGTCGTAAAGGACATTTTTGTCGTCAATGCGCACTGTCAGCGCCCCGCCCGGCTTGTCAATGGAGGTAACCACCCCCATGTCCCCGTTAAAAACCCCCTGGCCCTCGGTCTCGTCGTCCCGGGACCAGGGCAGGTTATAGTCGTTGCGCACCTGCATCACCTTGTCTCCCAGCCGGAACAGCTGGCCCCCCACCTTCACCTGGGGCTTGTCCGGGGCCGGAGGATTAATAGCCTCCCGCAGCAGCTTGTTCAGCTCCACGGTGCCCAGCTCCCCTTTCCGACTGGGACACAGGACCTGGATGTCCTCCACCGGAGAGTACCCATAGCTTTTGGGCAGCCGCCTGCTGCACAGGTCTGTTACCAATTCCTGGGCCGCCGTGGGCTCCGCGCCCCGCAAGAAGAAAAAGTCGCTGTTGTGCCGGTTCAGTTCCGGCCGCCGGCCCTCCACAATCCTGTGGGCGCTGGTAACAATCAGGCTTTCCATAGACTGGCGGAAAATCTCCCGCAGCTGCACTGTGGGGAACATCCCGGAGGCAATCAGGTCCCCCAGCACATTGCCCGCCCCCACCGAGGGCAGCTGGTCGCTGTCTCCCACCAAAATCAGCCGACATCCCAGGGGCAGGGCCCGCAGCACGCTCTCGAACAGGTAGGCGTCCACCATGGACATTTCGTCAATCACCAGGCATTCGCACTCCAGGGGGTTGCGCTCATTACGGTTGAACACCGGGTTATCCAGCTCGTCCCACTCCACTTGCAGCATCCTGTGAATGGTCTTTGCCTCCTGGCCGGTCAGCTCGCTCATGCGCTTGGCGGCACGGCCCGTGGGCGCGGCCAAAAGCACCCGCTCCCCCGCCAGCTTTAGAATATGGATCATAGCGTTCAAGGTGGTGGTCTTTCCTGTGCCCGGGCCCCCGGTGAGGATGAGAATCCCCTGTTCCATGGCTGCCTGAATGGCCGCCCGCTGCTTGTCCGCGTAGCGGATCCCCTGGCGCTCCTCAATCAGGCCGATCTGCACGCTGGCCCCAGGCAGGCGCACTGCGGGCGAGGCCAACATAGCCCGCATCCGCCCTGCAATGTACTCTTCGCAAATATGCTGCTGCTGAAGAAAGCAGGTCCGCTTGCCCCCCATTTCCTCTTCCATCAGCTGAAAATTGCCTAAAAGATTGTCCACCGCCTCTTCCACCAGCTCCTGGTGTACCCCCAGCATCTTCGCCGCGGTAACAAAAAGCCGGTCTTTGGGCAGGCAGGTGTGGCCGTTGTCCAGGTTGTGCCTTAGCACATAGAGAACCCCGGCCATCACCCGGCCTATGTCGTCCGGGGGGCACTCCATAGACTGGGCCACCGCATCCGCTATCCCAAAGCTTAGGCCAATCTCCGGGGCGCACAGCAGGTAGGGTTCTTCCTGCACACAGCCAATGGACTCCTCCCCATACTGCTTCCAAACCAGCAGGGCGCTTTCTGGGGCCACGCCAAACTCCCCCAAGTACGCCATCAGCTCCCGCACCCCGTTGACCCGCCGGAGCTCTTCGCTAATTTCCAGGGCCTTTTGCTGGGTAATGCCTTTTACCTGGGCCAGGCGCTCCGGGTCCTCCTCAATAACCTCCAAAGCGTTTACCCCAAAGGCCTCCACAATGCGGGAGGCCAGCGCCGGGCCCACCCCCCGAATGGCCCCGGAGGCCAGGTACTTCAGCATAGCCCCAGTGGTGGCGGGCCGGTCCCGCTGAAATGCCTCGGCCCGGAACTGGGGCCCATAGGCCGCGTGGGACTCCCACCTGCCATACACCCTCAGTTCTTCCCCAGCGCCTACCATGGGAAAGGAGCCCACCACAGTGACCATATCGTCCCCGCTAAGCATTTGCAGCACGGTATATTGATTATTTTCATTGCGGTACACCACCTGCTCCACTTCGCCGTACAGCTCCAAAAGGCCTTCCACAGCGTCTCCCTCCTTTCCCAAAAACCGTGTGTGCAGTATAGGTTCACACACTATATTTACTTCTCCGGGTCCAGCAGGACCTCTGCCAAGCGGTCTGGGGTGCAGCGCTCTAGGCCGGGCATATCCCAGCTAAGCCGGTCCAGCACCTCCCTGGTCTCCGGAGACTCCAGGCAGACCAGGCGGCAGGGGGGCCGCAGGGACATCCAGTTCACCCGCTCCGCGGCCACCCGCACCATGGCCTCGCAGTCCTCCTCGCCATCCGGCAGTACCAGCAGGACCAGCCGCCCCTCCTTTTTGCTTCCCCCGGGCCCGCCGGGCCTGTGCCACCAAAAAACCAAAGTGCGAATCAGCTCCACCGCACCCAGTACCATCAGTGCCATACCCGCCACATAAAACACTACATTCACGTACACCACCTCGCTCCTTCCATGCTATGCGGCAAAAGAGTGTAAGGTGAATGGCTGCGGGGCTTGGGGCTGGCGCTTAGTTCTCGCTTAAAATCACTGTCACATCCCGGTGCAGCTGCAAAACCGAGGCGGGCACTTCCGGGGTTACCGGCCCATAAAAGGCCTTTTCCACAATCTCCTTCTTGTCCGCCCCGGCAATAAGCAGCACCCGCTTAGCTTTCATAATGGTGCCAATGCCCATGGTCACTGCCTGGGTGGGCACATCCTCTTTCCGGTCAAACAGCCGGGAATTGGCCGCTATGGTGCTCTCTGTCAGCCGGACGGTGTGCACCCGGGGGGCAAAGGCGCTGTCCGGCTCATTAAAGCCAATGTGCCCATTGTGCCCAATGCCCAGCAGCTGCAAGTCCGGCCAGCCCAGGCCCTCTACCAGGGCCTCGTACCGGGCGCACTCCGCCTCCATGTCCGCCGCCGTGCCGTTTGGCAAAAAGGTGTTCTCTGGGTCCACGTTCACCTGGCCAAAGAGATTGCTATCCATAAAATACCGGTAACTCTGGGGGTTGGCAGCGTCCAAGCCGCAGTACTCGTCCAGGTTTACAGTGCGCACCTGGGAAAAATCCAGCCGTCCCTCCCGGCAGGCCGCAGCCAGCCTCTGGTAGGTCCCAATGGGCGAGGAGCCTGTGGCAAGGCCCAGCACGCAGCGGGGCTTTAGCAGCACCTGCGCGCCGATGATGTCTGCCGCCAGGGCGCTCATTTTGTCGTAGCTGTCCACCTTGATGATTCTCATGATTTTTTCCTTTCTATAGGAGATATTTATTTTGCAGGCGCAAAACAGCCGCGCCCCGCATAGCAAAAAAACGTAAACACACAGGGCTCCGCCAGGGGACCCTTTCACCCGCCGGCCCGGCCGGTTCGGAACAGCCCGCCAGCAGCGACCTTCATCCTCCCCTCTCACTGGCATCCTTAGGACCCAGCTCACTTTTGGGCTTCCCCTGTCCGCCTATCTGGGCCAGTACTACGCCCGCGAACACCAGCCCACAGCCCAGCAGTTCCCGGCCCGAAAGAGGCTGGCCCAACACCAGCCACCCGGAAACCGCCGCGAACACGGACTCCAGGCTCATAATGAGCGAGGCCACAGTGGGCTCTACCCGCTTCTGCCCCACAATCTGCAAGGTGTACGCCACCCCGCTGGACAGTACGCCTGTATACAGCAAGGGCCCCCAGCTGGCCAAAAGGTCTTGCCAATAAAAGCTGCCGCCTTCCAGCACCAGGGCCAGCACAGCAGAGAGCAGTCCCGCCACAAAAAACTGAATGCAAGAGAGCTTTACACAGTCCACCCGGGGGGAAAAGCGGTCAATCACCAAAATATGGAAAGAGAAGAACACCGCGCTGGCCAGCACCAGGGCGTCT